>JANQRQ010000075.1 GCA_028284485.1 Planctomycetaceae bacterium
CGAGCAGGTGTGAATCGTCATCATCGCGACCCGGCGCTCGCCGCCGTGTGCGGCATTCCAAGTCGCGCCACCGTCCTCGGTTGTCAAAAGTAGGCCGAGCGCGCCGGCCGCGACGCCGTTGGTTTCCGACGAAAACTCAATCGCGTGGATCGGCACTGTCTGACCGGTCGGCTGTTTGACCCACGATTGTCCTCGATCTTGTGTATGCCAAATGACACTTCCCGGCGATCCGGCAATCCAGGCCTTTGCTCCATTCACGGCTACCGCTTGAAAATCGGTGATGTCAGCAAGTTCCGCAGGAAGGGGATTCGGCGGAAGTTTCCAAACCACGCCTTCATTATCGGTGGTCAGCGCGAGCGCCCCATCACCTACTAGCCAGCCCGAACGATCTTTTTGCAGGCGGACGTCGTTAAGACTCCGCAACCCAAAGCTGCCGAACTGCTGAGCGAGAACGTCTTTACCGCCAACATTGGCGACGCGCCCGTTTCGCCCCGACACGACGCCCGCATGGGTGGAATGAAAATCGGCAGCTCGCCAGGCTCGTCCGGATTGGCCCGAATGCGCTTTCCACGTTTCCCCACCATCGGCGGTGACAAACACCCCACTGGTGGAATCTCCTCCCGAAGATCCAACGGCAATACCGGATTGCAGATCAAAAAACTGGACGTGATACAGCGGCGGTAGCGTATCCGGCGCGCGATGTTCCCACGTCTGCCCTCCGTCGGAAGTAAACAGCACGACACCGTAATCGGTGCGTGTGAATGGTGTCGTTCCGCCGCCGACAATCCAACCGACACGATCGGTCAAGAAACAGACGCTTTGTAGCGAGCAATTCATCGGGGCGGCAATAAAGTTCCACGATGCGCCGGCATCCCTCGTTCGCCAAATCGTGCCTCGATCGCCGACTGCCCAACCGATGCGCGAGCCCACAAATTGGATGTCTCGAATCGTGGCATCGTCCTGCGACGGTGTCGGTTCTTCCGCCCGCACTTGCAAATCGAAATCCCACAAACCGGGATCTGCCCAGGCGACCATTCTCGGCAGAAAGAGTGAGACCGTAAGAATAAACAGCCAACGAATGGGTCGTCCTTGACCGAACATCGGCAATGCTCCCGAGTTTTAGGATCGCGTTTGACGTTGAGTTGTTTCAGATTGTCGGCACGGCTCGGTATGGTGCAATTTCGTTATTAGTTGACGGCGACAATGACTCGCCGCTCAGATTCATGACACGACCTTGGCGCTGGCCATCGGAATCGTGCAGCTTGTAGCACGGTCGGGCTGCCGACATGTTTGGCTGTCGACCCCCAAAAATCGGCGGAATCGTAGCGAATTTGGCCGATTTGGGGAACGCGAGCCCGGGAATTGACGGCTGATTTCGGCTGCGATGGTGGTTTCGGGCGATATCTCGATGCCGAATTCCACTTTTTGACCGGAATTGCCGGTTTTCAACCGCCGCAAATCTCGAAAAACGAGGCCGCCACATTGGTCGTTTCGCCCCGAAAATTCAGGGATAACGCTCCACTAGACAGCCTGTCGCCCCTATACTTTGAAGCGCAGGGCCAATGTGCCGCTTTCACGCTTTCGGCCTTTCAGGACACGGCGTTCGTTCTCATGTGCGATTGTATGCGAGGAAAATTTCTGATCGCCGGCAAGAAGCTGCGCGACCGCAATTTCTTCAAAACCGTTGTGCTAATTGTCGAGCATAACGACGAAGGGGCCATGGGCCTGATCGTCAATCGCCCCAGTTCTGTCACCTTGGCCCATGTGTTGGCCAAACAGTTCGAACTGACCGACGCCGACGATGTCGTGTACGTCGGCGGACCGGTTGAACGCGAAGCGCTGTTCGTCTTGCATTCCTCGCCTGAGCTGGACAAAGAGGAGCACGCCGTTGTACCGGGCATCTTTGTCGGCAGTTCTCCCGATGTCTTCGAGGCGGTGGTTCGCGACGCATCAGAAGAACATCCTTCTCACCAGTTTCGCATCTTTTGTGGATGTGCCGGCTGGGCGCCCGGGCAACTGGAATGCGAACTTTCGCGCGGCGATTGGTATACGGCACCGGCCACTTCGGATTTAGTCATGCACGACAACCCGTACGACTTGTGGGATGTGCTGCTGGAAAAGATTCAAGAGACCAGCCGCATTCTGCCGCAGGAAGAGTCGAAGCCGGACTGGAACTGACGAGAAAGTTCGTGGTTCGCTTTCCGCCCTGTGCACGACCCTGTTTGTGTATGGCATTCTTAGTAGGCGGGAAAGGCTGCAGCCTTGTGGTTCTAGAGCGGTTCACAACTTGTTGTGGGCGCTTCTGGCTCGTGGCCGCCAGCTGACATAGAACAAAACGCGATTGTCGCGGCAACAAGTCAGCGTAATACGCTGCGAAAGTGCTATAGACGATTAGTCGCCGATTTCACTGGGCGGCAAGAAATCTTGGCCAGGCCCACGAAGATTCGTAACAAAAATGACGTCATCACGGACGATAAACAAAGCACGATACTTTCTACCACGACGAGTTTTGAAGACGACATGGTGAATCTCTTCGTCGTGATCGTCATTCTCAGGAGCGAGCGACCACGATTGCGGATCGTCGGTCAGAGTGGTCAGTATCTCGTTGAAGCGATGCAACCACGTGGCGGCACCCGCCGGGGACGGCTCAGATAGCCAGTGCATGATTTCGTCGAGGTCCTGTTGGGCTCGCAGCGATAGTTCAATGCGATGGCTCATTCCGCAACGTTGTATCTCCGACGAATGTCTTCCACAACATCGGCAGCGGGTCGAGTGCGGCCGGCATTAATGTCGGTCAAACCTTCGCGGATTGCGGAGTTGATTTCGGAGCGGTTGCGGACAGAATCCCACTCGATCAACAGATCATCAATCGTTAAGTCATTATCGCAGTTTTGGATATACTCGCTGGCGAACTGATGGAAATCATCGAGTTGAGCCTGTGTCACAGTCATGATCGTTGCCTTTGCCTCAGAGCGAGTTAACATCGACAAGCGTACCACATGGACTCGATGCCGGCTATGTCAATGGCCCAGGCTCAATACTCCCTAGCATGGGATGAAGCGACGACGCAGGCATTGCCGAATGGTTGTTCGAAAGGCGGGCTCAGCCGGCGCTCGACGCTTCAAGATCGTAAGCTGATTTACCGGCCAATTTCAGAATACCGAGAGCATCAACATCTGCGTGACACTAATCAAATAGGTCCGCTCGAAGCTGGTCACATCGCCTCGTTCGATGATTTGATTCGTTTTGGTTTGCGCGCCGGAAATCACGAATCGCTGAAAGTTATTCAGCGGATGCTCCTCGTTATCTTGCAGTAACAATGTAGTAATGCGGTTGAGCGCGCGAACTTCTTCGAGGTCGGGTGTCACATCATCCGTCCAAACCGGCGCCTCGTCGGAGTTGGCGATATCGCCAGTCAAGTCAAGAATCAGACTCGAAACGCCGGCCACCTTGTTGTACTCGATGCGGTCGGGCGTATCGCGTGGTGTGTGGTAATCGGGGTGTTCACCCGTCGAGAAGAATAAGAATGGTACCTTACGTTCGCGAAACGGACCGTAATCACTGCGTGGCACCGGGCCAATTAAATCAATGCCGAGTCGCGCGACTTCCAACCCTTCCGGCTCGCCAGCGCGATCGAGAGCCGCCTTCACCAGAGTCGCATGTTCACTCCCCATCACAAACACCGTCGGTAGTGACAGGTTGCCCAGCGAGCGGCCGATCATATCGGCAGTGAGAAAGAATTTGACCTGCTCAATCGGCCAGGGAGTGTGGGCTGCAAACCATCGCGAACCCCACAGCATGTGTTCTTCGAGATCGAAGGCGACAAACACCACACTCCGCCGCGGCGCCACAGCTGCGTTTGCCATCCGCTCGGAGACTTCCAACAGCATCGAAACACCACTGGCGTTGTCGTCGGCACCGGCGAAGATTTTGTCGCCGCGCTCTCCCAGATGGTCGTAATGTGCGCTGATGATAATGTACTCATTGCGCAATTCCGGATCCGAGCCGGGAATCAAACCGCCAATGTTGCGACCCATGACGTACTTTTTTTGATCCTCGCGCGCGGGGCCGGGGATCGGCTGGAAATAGCTTTCGCCCTCGAATAACGGTTTGAGTCCGCATTTTTCAAAATGATCGCGAATATACTTCGCCGCCAGAATCGAGCCATAGCCTGAACGACCGCGCAATTCAGGGCTGGCGAGGTACTCGACGTGCGGTCGCACGTCATCTTCGAGAATTCGTTGGGCCGTCGCAGGTCGGGTCGTGGACTTCGTCGCCGGGGATTCGGCCGATAAGTTTTGCAGCGAGGCAAGCAGCAGCGCGCATGTGGCTGTTGCCAGAAGAAGCAAATGTTGCTGAATTTGCCGTCGAGACATCAATCGACTCCCTGGGTGTAACATTCCATTGTCCGAAGCCAGACTTCCTGTCGGAGAGCATTATAGGCAGAAGGTCGCCGATCTCCCCAGCCCCATTTTGGCCCTACAGGGCCTGTAGATACCCTGAATTGACACAACCAGTGTCGTACAGGTCGATTCCGTTGAAGGATGGCCGCCGATCGTCGTCGCCCTGCAGCGCGGAACTGTTCCGACGGTACGGTTTGTAGCGAACTTTCCTATTGTAGGGCGGCCCGATCGCCGATGAATACATTGAAGCGCCGCGTATCCGCATTCGTCGTGAGCGCTCTCTGGTCTCTCTGAGCCGCACTACCGCAGGCAGACAGAGAAACCAAAACGACCCACGTCTATGCAGAGAAACAAGGAGGGATCTCAATGGTGCGCCGCGTACTCGTCAGGGGACTGTTGTTCGGTTTGGTGCTGATGGTCTCCTCGGCCATTCTGCCGACCGAATCGAAGGCGGCCGGTAATGGACAGCCCAGCGACTGGAACCGGTTCTATTACTACCCGTACGTTTACTATCCCCACAACTTCCAAAACAACACCAAGAGCTATAACCACATGTACTACCGATATTCGCCCAGCCAGCGAATTCCGGTGTACAACCAGGCTTGGCACAACTTCTACCCGACCGAGCGACCCTATCACCGCGGTCATCACTTCATTCTCGACGTGTTTTAAGCGGTGTACTTTTTCTCGTGGGCGTTTCTGGCTCGTGGGAGCCAGCAACCATAGAGCAAAAAGCGATTGTCGCGGCCACAAGTCGGCGTAATACGCTGTCGGCGGTTGATTGGCCATCGATCGAAGCCAAACGACAACACAGCAACAGCCCGTTCGACATCGCGAGCGGGCTGTTTTTTTTCGCACGTGGTGCCGCGAAATTTCGAGCTTGCTGGAAATCCTCTTGACGACGTACAATTGAACTTATAGAATCACGTTCAATTGAACTTCAATCAGGAGGCCCAAATGGCAAAGCGTCCATCGCTTCCCAAATCGGAACTCGAAATCGCCAAGCTGGTCTGGAAGCTGGGCGACGCCACGGTCCGCGACGTGGTTGCAGCCTTGCCCGCCGACCGCGATCTCGACTTCTGGACCGTGCAAACTTATCTGCGTCGGCTCGAAGCGAAGGGCTATCTTTCCAAACGCCGCGAAGGTCGTACCAACGTCTACTCGGCCTCCGTCCGCCCGCAAAACGTCATTCGCGATGCGGTGAATGATTTCGTCGAACGCATGTTCGACGGTGAGGCTGTCCCGGTCTTTCAGCATTTGATTCAGGACCGGAATCTCACCGACGACGAAATCGAACAGCTGCAGGCAACGTTGGATCAGCTCAAATCCCGCAAGCGGCGAGGGAAGAAATCATGAATTGGAATTCTCTCGATCTGACCCGGCTGATTCTGTTCCAAATGGTGCAGATCGTTTGCTTGGCCGCTGCCGTAGGGATCGTAGTGCGCCTGTTTGCTCGTCAACGTCCCCAACTCGCCTAC
The DNA here is from genome assembly GCA_028284485.1 of Planctomycetaceae bacterium. Classification (GTDB taxonomy): domain Bacteria; phylum Planctomycetota; class Planctomycetia; order Planctomycetales; family Planctomycetaceae; genus JANQRQ01. The sequence goes on from JANQRQ010000075.1 coordinate 5,882, forward strand.
TTATTGTGGATGCTGGTGATTGTGAAATCGCTAACACCCCCGATCGGAATGGCCGGGCCTTTATTGATGAGCGATTGGGATCGATCGTTATCGCGATGGGTCACTGCAGCAATCCCATTAAACGAATCGGTCGAGCCAGTCTCGATGCCGATTCTATTGGGAAACGAGGCCGAAGCCGTGGCAGTTGCCGAAAGCCAACCGACACCGGATGCTCCGATCCATGAAGAAACCGCCGGCTTCGAGCTGATTTCGATCAGCTATCCTGAACCGTCTTCACCCAAGACGCTGCTGACGCCATGGTCCGCGAACGTCCTTGTGGCAATGTGGTTGATCGGTGGGGGACTGTTCGCGTTGATGATCTTGATGTACCGCCTGATGACGCGTCAGCGAATTGTCCGCCAGTTGCTCAGCAGTGATTTTGCATTGAAGCACTTGCTACAGGAATTGTGTTGTGCCTTAGGATTGCGCCAAAAAGTTCGAGTGAAGGTCACCGGTTCGAACTTGGGGCCGGCTTGCGTCGGATTTTGGCGGCCGGAAATTGTGATGCCCCAGGTGACAATGTCACCCAGCTTTCGACCGCATCTTCGTGCGGTGTTGGCGCACGAATTGATGCATATTCGTCGACTCGATCATGTGTGGTCGCAATTGCAGGTGCTGGCCCAGGTCGTGTGGTGGTTTTGCCCGGTCATTTGGTGGGTCAATCGAGCGGCGACTCGCGAACGGGAACGATGTTGCGACGAAGCGGTCGTCGCCCAACTACAGCGCGAGCCGGAAGAATATGCGCAAAGCCTTTTAGAGGTTTTGCGGCTGAAAAAACAGATCTGCCCGGTTACGTCGGCACCGGGAATTAGAACGGTCGACATCAACACTCGCAGGTTGGAGCATATCATGAAACAACAACGTCCCTTTCAATCGCGGACGCCACTTTGGTGCTGGGGCATTCTGATCACGGTCGGGCTGTTGGTCCTGCCGTCAGCCGGACCGGCCGACGATGACACTTCCGCTCAGAAAAAAGACCGCGACTCCCGCGAGGCACGGTATTTCTATCTCGAGGGTGTTCAGTCGGAGGATTCAGACGAATCGACGACCGTCAACGAGTTAATCGTGCCAGCGCTGCGCTCTGTTCAATACATCTATTTGGCCGACGTAGTCGTGGCAGAATCCGATGAATCGACGACGGACAGCGACAAAGAAGAGAAAGCCGACGATTCGTCTGACAAGCCGAAGCAAGTTCGACAGATCATTCGTCGTCCGGTTGTCGAACCGGAAGTCAAACAGGTGGAAGTTCCCGAGCGTGTGCGGGCCGTACAGATCATCAAACGCCTGCCGCAAGCGACATTGCAGATTGTAGAACAACCAGTTCGCGTTCAAGAAGCGGAGCCGGTAACACCGGAACATCGCATACCGGTCGAAGTTCGCCAGGTTCCGGCTCAGACGCCGAAATTCCGAGTGCGTTCGACGCAGGTCGTGCAATTGCCGAAATCTGAAACGACCAAGTCTGAGACGCAGACATTGTATGCCGTCACATTCCAAACAAAATTTGGTGATCAAGAGGCGTTTGACGATCGCCGCATGACAGTTGCAGCCACTGAAGGTCGAACCATGCACCTGTCCTGGACTCCTAAAAACGAGCATCAATCACGGGCCGAAGCGGGCACGTACCAGCTCCGCGTGATGAAGCAGGAAGATGGATCGGACGACGAAATCCTCGGGTATTACATCGTTGCCGACGAGCAACCCAGTAAGCAGGGCAAGCCGATCCATTTGCCAGAAAAGTATGCCATTACGGCGAAAATCAATCCTGAGGGGAAAGAGACTGTTCGGGTGGAAATGACAGTCTCCGAAGCAGAGCTGCAGAAGCGGAATGATCAGGAACTTTATGTGACGAACAATTCCAGCCGCATGGTGATCCGCACAAAACTCGACACGCCGGCGGAGATTTCGGTTGCCCGTCCTGATGATAAATCGAAGTCGATCGCCGTTCGCGTGACCGTTCGCAAGATTGAGGCGGCTCCTGACGATGCCAAAGTCTTTCCGAACCCGCAGCCGAAACTGGAACGCCGTTGATGGCAAAGCATGCCGTCGTTCGGTGTATAATGTTTCCCGATGGGAATTGGAAACTGGCTGACTGGTGAATTGACTTCGTATGGCCCGGCCGCGTGGGTGGTCTGGATTCTGGTCACAGTGGTGGCCACCCGCGTAGGTCGTTGGCGTGGAGTCATCGTTGGGCAAGTCCTGATCGCATTGAGTGTGGTCGTGCTGGACCTCATGTGGATCCGCGGCGAAATGGATCAGCCTGGTTGGAATGGTGCGCCGGACTTGGATGGCATCTTCGCGATTGGCGTTTTGATTCGCGCGTTTCTGATCAACGCGACCTTGCTGCCGATCGGTTTGGTGAGTGCGCTGGTGTTCCAGCCATCAACTCATCCTCTAAATGGCGAGATCACCGAAGTTCAATAAACCTTCACCGGACTGCGAAACGATAAATCGTTCTCGCATGCGCAGACACAGACAGGAATGTCTGTGCCACTGGATGAAGGTAGAAACTTCGACCGGATTGTCATTGCCCAATTCACCGGGACAGGAAGTTCGTGCCACCTGATAAGTGTGCGGATCGGAGAGAGATTTCTGAGCATCCTCACAATCGTTTATCTGAGACCACGGGTGCCATGCTCATTTCGCGACCTTGCTGCCGATCGGCTTGGTGAGTGCGCTGGTGTTCCAGCCATCAACTCATCCTCTAAATGGCGAGATCACCGAAGTTCAATAAACCTTCACCGGACTGCGAAACGATAATTCGTTTTCGCATGCGACGCCCGCCGAAGCGACGATGATCTCGGTTGACTCGTCTGTACAACGCGGGTTGAGGTCGCTAAAAGTTGCACAGATGATCATACCGGTGCGACGACACGCCAACCGTTTGAGGCTCGTCCCGTTGTCGACCGATCTGCTACGAGGAGAACGATCGCATGACGCATTCTGATGACGGTGTATTTGCTGATGCCATTCAACGACTTGATCGCGCTTTCGAATATGCCGACATCGACGAAGAAGCTTTGTTGCGTCTCAAGCACCCCAAAGCCATGTTGGAAGTTTCGATTCCCGTACGGCGAGACGACGGGTCGCTGAGCATTTACCGCGGCTATCGAGTGCGGCACGACGATACACGTGGCCCGACCAAGGGGGGCATCCGCTATCACCCCAGCGTCGATCTTTCCGAGGTCAAAGCGCTAGCGTTTTGGATGACATGCAAGTGCGCGGTTGTCGGGATTCCCTATGGCGGCGGCAAAGGGGGCATTATCGTTAATCCCAAGGAATTGTCCCGGTTGGAACTCGAACGGTTGAGCCGAGGATTTATCCGCAACATTTGCGACTTTATCGGACCGGAAACCGATGTGCCGGCCCCCGATATGTATACCAACGCGATGATCATGGGCTGGATGATGGACGAGTACTCCAAAATCCGCCGTCAACGAACTCCGGCGGTGATTACCGGCAAACCGATTCCGCTGGGTGGCAGCCTCGGTCGCGACGACGCCACCGGACGAGGCGCTTATTACTGCATCAAGGAGATGGAGGAACGACATCACTGGGATCCCCGGCAAAAACGGGTCGCCGTTCAAGGATTCGGCAACGCGGGGCAACATGTCGCTCGGCTGCTGCACGCCGACGGTTATCACATCGTGGCGGTCAGCGATTCACGGGGCGGCATTTACAAGCAAGATGGGTTCGATATCCCCAGCCTGATGTATGCCAAAAACGAAAGCCGGCAACTCAAAGCGGTCTATTGTGAAGGCTCGGTGTGCGAAGCGGTCGAAGCCGACTCGATTACCAATGAAGAGCTACTGGAACTCGACGTCGATTTGCTGATTCCTGCGGCACTGGAGAATCAAATCACCGAAGAGAATGCCAAACGAATCAAGGCACCGATCGTTGTGGAAGTGGCGAATGGACCGACGACCAACGAAGCGGATGAAATCCTCAACGCGGCGGGGAAGACTGTCATCCCCGATATTCTCGCCAATGCCGGCGGTGTGACTGTGAGCTATTTCGAATGGCTGCAAAACAAAGCGGGCGATTATTGGGAAGTTGACCGCGTCCATACGCGCTTGCAGTCGATCATGTCGCGCGAGTTTCGTGCCATTCACGACCGCATGGAAGAGCACTCACTCGATATGCGGACCGCTGCCTACGCGCACGCGCTGTCGCGGATCGGCGAGGCGATCGCTGCGCAAGGGACAAGCCGTTACTTCAGCCGAGACAGCGGCTAGAGCAGGTTGCTCTTTCCTATGCCCTCGAAGTACGGTTTTTACAAGGTCAATGCCGTGTGACCGCGAGGCAGGACGGTTACACATTTTCTATAAACGCTTTAGAGCTGCTTACTTTCTCTCGTGGGCGTTTCCGGCTCGTAGAAGCAGGCTACCACAGCACAAATCACCATTGTCGCGGCCACAAATCAGCGTAACGCGCTGAAGGAATCAGCCGGCGGAATCGGCATCCTCGGGCGTTAACCCCATGACGATGTCGAATTTCGCAGTTTCTTCACCGACGTGGGATCCTTTAAGCGGCTTGAAGTCGACCATCAGCGAGTCGTACGCCTTCTTATTCTCGCGAATGGATCGCAGCACGCCGTCGCGGGCATTGCCGGCGTGCCCTTTGATGTAGCACTGCGTCGTGAATTTGTCGCGGCCCTTCATCTTCACCGCGAAGTGAATATGCGGAGTGCGCCCGGGGTAAGGAACCGGCTTAATCGTGCGGAAGTAATACTCACCGGTCGATCCGGTCAAAAAGCGGCCGAATCCTTGGAAGTTGGAATCGCGATTTTCGGAATTACCACTGCCGCTATGCAGATAGACGGCGTTATTGTCGACTTGCCAGATTTCGACGAGAGCATTGCGAATGGGGCTGCCGCTGGTGTCGAGCAAACGCCCACTCAAATGAGTAATCGTACCGACGGCCGGCGTGATTCCGTCGTTAATGATCAACAAGTCGTTATCGGTATCTAAGGGGAGTTTGTCGGGATAAAACGGACCCTCCGTTTGGTGGGGCGTGCGCATTAATTCTTCGGCAAACAATCCCGACGTGGTGAATGCAGCGGCACTAAATGCCATGCCCTGCAAGAATTCCCGTCGAGTGCGCGGCAGTGGATTGATTCTCACGACAGTCCCCTTGTCATTTGATAGACAGTTTGAAGTGATCAGCCGGATTCGCCGTTAACGAATAAACCGGCAAGTCGCCCGAAAGTTCCGCCGAATCAGGGAATTGCCCTACGATCCGGTCGTGCGAAATTGTTTCTGCCAATCCGCCGGCATCACACTGATGTCAGTATCGTCCTGGTAATGGCCCCGTAACGCTTCCAGCTCGTCCTTCATACGGGCGATGATGTCGGCATATTCTGCGTTGCCGTACGCGTTCATCAATTCGTCGGGATCCTTCTCGAGATCGTAAAACTCCCATTCGTCGAACTGGTAGAAACGAATGAGTTTGTAACGATCGTTGCGGATCCCATAATGCCGGGCCACCATGTGCACGCTCGGATACTCATGGTAGTGGTAGTAAATCGACTTCCGCCAATCGGCAGGCTGTTCCCCTTTGAACAGCGGCACAAGCGAGGCCCCCTGCATGTCGCTTGGAATGTCAGCTCCCGCGATCTCCAAAAACGTTTCGGCATAGTCGAGATTCTGAATCAGGCTGGTGTTCACCGAACCGGGATTGGTGACGCCGGGCCACTTCACAATGAACGGCATCTTCAATGATTCTTCATACATCCATCGCTTGTCGAACCAACCGTGATCGCCCAAATAGAATCCCTGGTCGGAACAATAGATGACAATCGTGTTTTCATCGAGCCCCGATTCGTCGAGGTAGGCCATCAGCCGGCCCAGACTTTCATCGACCCCTTTGATGCAGCGGAGATAGTCTTTCATGTACCGTTGGTACTTCCAACGCACGAGGTCATCGCCAGTCAGATTGGCTTTACGAAACGCTTCGTTCTTGGGCTCGTAGGCGGCATCCCAGGCTTGTCGCTGGGCGGCGGTCATTTTTTCCAAGTTCCGAAAGCCGGAACGGTCGCCTGATTTCACCTTTTCGGGATCCCAGTTTTCGTCAGGCGAAACGAACAGGTCGTACACGAGATTCATGTGCCGATCGATTTCCATCTCCTGAAATCGAGCGGGGCTGGCGTTGTCTTGCCATTTGTCGAATAACGTCGGCGCTTCGGGAATATCGATGTCGTCGTACAGATTGAGATGCCGCAACGGCGGCATCCAGCAGCGGTGCGGCGCCTTGTGTTGACACATCAGCATGAACGGCTTGTCGGCATCGCGTCCTTCTTTGAGCCAATCAAGGGCGTAGTCGGTCACCAGGTCGGTGCAATACCCTTCGACTTGTTCGCGGCCTTCCGGTGTGATGAAGACCGGGTTGTAATAGTCTCCTTGTCCTGGCAACACACGCCAATAGTCGAAGCCCTGCGGATTCGATTTGAGGTGCCATTTGCCAATCATCGCCGTTTCGTAGCCGACTTTTCGTAACAGCTTGGGGAAAGTCTGCTGCGCGCCATCGAAGTTGTTGCCATTATGCATGAAGCCATTTAAATGGCTGTGCTTGCCGGTTTGAATGACAGCCCGACTCGGTCCGCAAATCGAATTCGTGCAAAAGCTGTTTTGAAACAACATACCCTGCGCCGCCAAGCGATCGATGTTGGGCGTGGGGTTGATGCTCTGAAGGTAACCGCCGTAGGCCCCGATGGCATGCGGAGCATGGTCGTCGGTGAAGAGAAACAAAATATTCGGGCGGTCGGCAGCGAAAGCCGCGCGAGAACCGAGCAGCGCGCCGACGATCATCAGAACAGCAAGGACTCTTTGGTTGCGAATCACGGTATCAGTTCCTCATGGATGGAATTCCGAAGAAATGTGCTTCGTCGATTGTACCGGGTCATCGGGTGTTCTGCACAACTTCTCCGCGAATTGTTTTGACGGGTATGCACTGTCAGGAAATCGCAGCGGAATCGTTGGCGCGCACGATCTCCGCGAAACGATCAATCCATTCACAGTTGGTGATTTGATGAATCGAGTTCGGACTGGAGATCTTCCGCGCAGCGTCCGGTCTGACCGTTTTTGAAGATGCACATTTGCAATTTTTCGGGCAGAAACCGCGTGCATTACCGCGTCCACTAGAAGAAGAGTTCGGTCTCAGAATTCATCGAAACTGGACCTAACTCCTTCCCTCGCTGACGCGTCGGATTACTGAAGTCGAAAATGTGCAACTTCAAAGTCTGACCGCATGGCCGACTTCCCCGAGGGTCGGGTCCTACTCGCGCGCGTATTCGAACATCGGCGTCGACAGGTATCGTTCGCCAGAGTCGGGCAGCACGACCACAATCGTCTTGCCTTCGCTTTCGGGACGGGCGGCAACCTTTAAGGCGGCAGCCATCGCGGCACCGCAACTGATGCCGCAGGTAATCCCCTCTTCCTTGGCGATTCTCGGCGCGAGGTCAAATGCCTCTTCATCGGTCACTTGAACGACTTCATCAATAATCGACACATCGAGAATATCGGGAATGAATCCTGCCCCGATTCCCTGAATTTTGTGCTTACCGGGACCGCCGCCGGAAAGCACGGGGCTGTTGACCGGTTCAACGGCGATGGTATGCAAGGGATGGTTCTTTTCCTGCTTGATATAGCGGGAGACGCCGGTAATTGTTCCACCCGTACCGACACCAGCCACAAAGATATCAATCTTGCCTTCGGTGTCGTCCCAAATTTCGGGTCCCGTCGTCTTGAAATGGATTTCCGGATTGGCGGGATTCTTAAACTGCTGCGGGATGAAGAATTCCGGGTTCTCTGCGATTTCTTCTGCCTTGGCAATCGCGCCTTTCATCCCTTCGGCACCGGGCGTGAGGATGAGATTGGCGCCGTACGAGCGAAGCATCATGCGGCGTTCCATCGACATGGTATCGGGCATGGTCAACGTCAGCGGATAGCCGCGGGCCGCGCAAACGAATGCCAATGCAATACCGGTGTTGCCGCTCGTCGGTTCGACGACTTGCATCCCCGGTTTGAGCTTTCCCGATTTCTCGGCGTCCCAAATCATCGAGGCGCCGATTCGGCATTTGACGCTATAAGCGGGATTGCGGCCTTCGATTTTGGCGAGCACGGTTGCCTTCAGCCCCTCGGTCAGCCGATTGATGCGAACCAATGGTGTGCGGCCGATGGACTCGGAGTTGTCGGAAAATACTGGCATTCGCGCGGCTCCTCACTTGAAAGCTCGTAGATATTGGCAAGAAATCGTGTGCGTCCGTCACGATACGGAATCAGCGCCCGGTATTATGCAACGTCGGCGTAAATAGGGCAAGCTGTTGCTGACTCATCGGCGTGCTTCGATATTGCCATTAAGCCATTTCCGAATCTGCCACTCGATCACGATTAGAACGGTTTGTCGGAATTGATAATCGAATTCGCCTTCTCAAAGTCGGCCAGCGATTTTTCTTTCTGACCCTTTTGTGCGTAGGCGGTGCCGCGTCCGCGATAGGCGGCGACCGACTGCTTGTCTAAAGCAATCGCTTCGGAGTAGTCGAGAATCGCACGGTTGAAATCGCGTTGCTCCAGGTAGGCGTCACCACGGTTCAAATAGGGGATGGCTGCGTGCGGATCCAAATCGATGGCTCGGTCGAAGTCCTCAATCGCACGCGAAAAATTGCCTAGCGCACCATGTGCTTCGCCGCGGTTGTTGTAGGCCTGTGCCCAATCCGGCTCCTGGCGGATTGCTTCGGAATACGAGGTAACCGCCTTGAAATGATCTCCCTGCTTTTGGTAGCGCAGCCCCTCGTCGAACGCGTTCTGCGCTCCACGCAGCAGGCGGGAACTTCCCCACAAACCCGCCAGGACAACCAGCAAGGCGGCAAAGGAAACAAGAACGGCGACCCGCTGATTGGTCGCACGCTGAGTTGAATCGTGGTGCATCACGGTGTCACTGAAAATGCCTACGCGGAACCGACAAGTTAACCCGGATCAGAATCACAGCCCCAAACGCCGAATCGCCAAGCGTGCTGTCATGGAACTTAAAGGGACTGCGGAGACGACATTGCCCGATTCTGATCAACAGGCCCGCACGTGCATCTGCGACTGTTCTAAAACTTTCGAAGGCGTGACGACGATTCCGGCTTGGCAGGACCGATTGTCGTCAGCTCCAAATGTCCGACAGCGTCAAATCCATTTTCGCGTCAACAAGGACCAACGTCAACGGGCACGCCATGCTGCTGAGGCCTGACGTGACTCGGACGACCGGCGGTATGGCTGCACGCCGGCATTCTGCTGAGTCGGCTCGAATCCTGCAGGGCGTTGGCTGGTTGCGACTGCGGTTGCCGCCTGCCGTTGCGAGGTTGATTCGGAGATGGCTGGACGAAATGGGGTTCGATCTTGCGACCAACTCGAGTTCGGCGACAGTTGATCCGATATCATTGGCGGCAAATCGCCCGTTGTTCCATCCGTCCGAAAGTAAGCGGAGGTCGGTTGCGGCTGGGAATTGAGTTCCCCCTGCAGATACGACACGAATTTGGAACTGGCCCGGTTGATGATGACGACCCGGCTCGCAGCACGCGGATTGTTGATTGGTCGAATAATGCAGACCACTTCGGCTTCGCCGTTTTCGGCCAATGTTCGCAGCAAACCTTCGTCTGCGCCGGAATCGAAGCGGCCGCGTCCGTTGGCTGTGGCGATCTGCGTGTCGACGGAGTTCTCGAACTCGGCTTCGCTCGATTCAGTAGCCTCTGCGAATGGATTGCTGCCGTAGATATCGGAAGAATCCATTCCGGAATCTGCAAATTCGGATGGCATTCGATCTTGATTTCCTACGGCAACGCCAATCGGCGGGGCATTTTGAACTTCGGGAGATTCGGGTCCGGTGCGATACAGCCGGGTTAATCCGTTCGCATCTAACAAGTGTTGAACCGCTTTCAGTCCCGCATACAGGCCGCGATCTTCTTTCGGATCAGCCGCAATGCAAACACCAATGACTTGGCCGTTCGTGTCAAACAATCCGCCGCCACTGCGTCCTTGGATCGGAGTGCCTGTGCATTCGACGTTGTCGGGTCCGAGGTATCGATTCAGTTCGGTCACGCGGTGCTGTTGTCGTTCAGGCGGTTGCCCGCCACCACAACCGACGCTGAAGACATGTTGGCCTCGGTTCACTTGGTAGGACTCGTCAGCAATACTCGAAACGGGGACAGCCGAATGAGTCGGAATGGCAATCAGTCCGACGTCGGCGTCCAAATCGTGGCCGATCGCTCGTCCCACGTAGGTTTCGAATCGCTCGCCGTCAAACAAATCCACCTGGATCGTGGTGTTGTCGTCGACATTCCGGAAGATATGGCCGCAGGTCAGAATAATCGAACGCCCAGGACGACTGTCGATAATCGTTCCCGATCCGTAGTTGATTCCCTGCTCATCCTTGATGCGAATTCGCGTACAAACTGTCAGTGGACTGACTTCACGTTGCACATCGTTAGCCGCATCGTCGATATTGGCACGCGCGATCATGTCGTCCGACGGGGGAACCGGTTGCTCTTCCTCGCGACGTTTTCCACGCAACGGAAACTGCCAGAATGGTTTCGACTTTTCTTTCGGCGGTGTCGCCTCGGCGACTTTCGTTTCGCCCATCAACGGCAGTGAACGTGACTTCGGTGGTGGGCTCGATTGAAGATTGACGGCTGGGAAGTTTTCAGCCGCAATCAGAGTTTCTTCCTCTTGTGCCGGGACATTTTTCGGGATGCGGTTCGACCAGGCGATCAATTGCCGTTCGGAAAGCGCGCCCTCATTCCGCTGAACTTCCCGGCCGTTGACGACCAGCACCAACGTCGGCAACGCGTTGACGCGGTACTTCGCAGCCAGGGCCCGATTCTGTTCGACATTGACTTTTTGAATCGGATAGCCGGCCCGCTGCAGTTTCGAAATCGTGGGCATCATTCGCTGGCACGGCATACACCAGTCGGCGTAGAAGTCGTAAATGACGTTGTCGGGGTCAATCTCTGGGTTGGCGCCCAATGCGGCTACCGAGAAGACGAGCGCGGGGATCGTCGTCATGTTTCAGGCCTCCTTGCCCGAAATTGTAAAATTGGCAAATTGTGGTGGACTATTTTACAAAACGGCGCATTCGGGACTTCCTTGTCCATACACGCGTTTTGCTATGCCTGGCGCCTGGGAATTGCTGAGATAGGGTCGGCGACGTGATTTTGGCAAAGTCCAGCAGCTTTAGAAGTGTTGGGGGAATCGAACTCAGGGTTACGCGGGTCAGTATTCAGCACGAAGTGTGCCACACGGCTCGATTCTGATTCACCTCGCGCTCGACCGATGGGCATTGTGTACTTTTGCGATTCTCGAGGACTATAATAAGGAGAAGTGGCAACCCAAGCATGGTTCCACAGTTCGAAGCGAGGCCGCACAACGGGATGGATTCCGGGGCAGACCGAGGCTCGCTCCGTAACCCAATTTTTGGCAATAGGTTGTGTCAGAAATTCGGGCTCAAAACCTTCCCGCCGAGTGCAACCCATGCCCATGAGCCGAGTCCTCTTCCGACGAACAAACGCCTTCTTACTTCTCGCCATCGCCTCGATGCTCGCGATGTCGGGCTGCGAATCGGGCGATCCGATTAGCAGATATACCGTCCCAAAAGAACTTCCCGGAGCAGCAGAGGTCACCGCGACCGAAAGCCGCATGCTTGCGGCGATCATTTCGCGTAGCGACCAAGGGTGGTTTTTCAAAATCACGGGCGAAGACGAAGCTGTATCCGCCGAATGGGACCGCTTTGTCGACTTCCTCAAATCAGTCGAGTATCGATCGGAAGACTCGCCTACCTGGAAGCTACCGGATGGTTGGAAGCAGGAACCGGGATCGGGCATGCGGTTCGCCACAGTACAGGTCGAAACAAGCGATCCGGCATTGGAAATGTCGGTGATTGCGCTTCCGAAAACCGGTGACGAAGAGAGCTACCTGCTGGCCAACATCGATCGTTGGCGCGGCCAGCTCGGTTTGGAACCGACGCCCGGCGGGAAGATCGAAGTCGGCGAAGACGTGAATTCGAAGACCATTCAGTTCGAACTCGGTGACGGAACGACCGTCACGGCTGTTGATTTGTTCGGGACCATGAAGTCGGACAGCATGGGAACGCCTCCCTTCGCTGGGGGTGGCACTCCACCAATGATGGGAAGCCGGGCAGCATCGGCGACGAGTACAACAAGCGAACTCGATGCCTACAAAGCTCCCGACGAATGGTCGGCCGGACAAGCAGGCGGCATGCGCAAAGCAGCCTTCGATGTGAAAGATGGATCCAACAGCGTGGAAATCACTGTCACCAACTTGGCGGCGGCTGCCGGCGAATTATTGCCGAACGTCAACCGCTGGCGCGGTCAGGTTAGCTTAGCTCCGGTAACGCAGGCGGAATTAGAAGCATCTTTGCAATCAATCAATCTCGGTGATGTCGACGGGAGCTTCGTTGAGTTGGCAGGCCCTGACGGGCAAACGATTTTGGGAGTCATCGCCGTGCATGGCGACAAAGCCTGGTTTGTAAAATTGACGGGCGACAGTGAACTAGCCGAGCGCGAAAAAGAGCGTTTTGAAGAATTCGTCCGTTCGATTCGATTTCGGGACGAGTAATGACCCAACAATGTGAATCTTTTTGAAGTAGCGTGCGTGCGTGCTTGCACGCACGGATAACGGCGAATCACCGGTTCCAATTGGTGCGTGCCAGCACGCCCCCTACGTGTCTTTGTTTCTCTGTGATCAAATACTCAGCAGATAAATTCTAACGACAGCATTAGTCGGTTCGCACGGCGTAGCAGAAATCGAGAAAATCATGGCAACGGATAACAGCGATACAAACGACTCGACAAATGAGGAGGCCTCTGCCAGCCATCCGCAGCAGGTCGGGCTCGGCGACATTGTCGTGATGGTCCTCAAACCGCTGGCTTCTCTCAAACTGACCGTCGTCTTGTTTGCTTTGTCAATCTTTCTGGTGCTGGCCGGCACATTGGCTCAGGTCGAGTTGGATATTTGGGACGTCATCGACGGATACTTCCGCACGCCGGTCGCCTGGATCGAGTTTCAAGTATTCTTTCCCCCGTCGTTCTTTCCGAACCTGCCGGATGGCTTCGGAAACGGTTTGTACTTTCCATTTCCTGGTGGTTGGCTTATCGGCGGCTTGATGGGGGTCAACCTGCTGGCTGCGCATGCGCTGCGCTTCAAGGTGCAAGCCACCGACTCGCGCTTGATAGCGGGATTGGTCGTACTCGGCATCGGTGTCGCGGTGACTTGGCTCGTGATTGCCAGCGGTTCCAACAACGACGGGTTGCAGCAGGAAGCATGGATCGAATGGTCGACTTTATGGACGCTGTTGAAAGTCGGCATGGGTGCGGTCTGGCTCGCGATGGCGAACGCGCTCCTCAAGATCGATTCCGGCCGCAAGCTCGAACGGGCGTTTATGATATCGGTGGTGGTCGGGATTGGTGCGCTGTTGGTCTGGCTGTTCTACGAGGGGGATGCCGCCCAACTCGGCGATTCCTCGATGCGAATCCTGTGGCAGTTGATTAAGGGAACCGTTTCGGGGCTAGTGCTTCTGGCCGGCTGCATCATGCTTTTCAAAAAGCGGGCCGGCATCGTGCTGCTGCATGGCGGAATCGGCCTGATGATGTTCAACGAACTGTTCGTCGGTTTGACGGCTGTTGAAGGCCAAATGCCGATTAACGAAGGCGAAACCATCAACTACGTGCAAGACATTCGCCAGGTCGAATTAGCGATTATCGACGAGTCCGATCCGAAAGAAGATATCGTCGTCGCAGTTCCTCAATCGGTGATGGAAACGAGTGCCGAGGAGAAGAGCACGGTCTCTGACGCGTTCCTACCGTTCGATGTCGAAGTTCTCCGCTTTCACAAGAACTCCAATTTGCGGGAAATCGAATCGGCCGACCAAAATCCGGCCACGACCGGCGCAGGCCTGGTTCGATTTGCGGAAGAAGCCAAAGCCGGTGTGGGGACGGACACCGGTGGTGCGGTCGATATGGCATCGGCCTATGTCCGCCTTCATAAGAAGGGGTCAGCGGACGAAATCGAAACGATGCTAGTCAGCCAGTTTCTCAATCCCCAACCGATTACTGTCGACGGAACAACCTACCAGGTATCGCTTCGTTTCAAACGAAATTACAAATCGTATTCCTTACACCTGGTCGACGTACGCAAAGACGACTATCTGGGAACCGATACCCCACGCAATTTCTCCTCGGAAGTGCGGCTGGTCGATCCCACAGCGAACGTCGATCGCGAAATTCGCATTTGGATGAATAACCCGCTCCGTTTTGCCGGCGAGACCTTTTATCAGTCGTCGTACGGCCGGGATCCTGCGACCGGCGGTGAGTACACGGTGCTTCAGGTTGTTACCAATACGGGGTGGATGATTCCCTACGTCTCGTGCATGATCGTCGCCACCGGAATGTTGGCCCAGTTTTGGATTACCCTACTGCGGTTTCTCAACCGGCGGGCTGGCAATACGAACATTGTTCAAGGCGAGGCTTCCAGCGAAACCGATGGACGTACAAAAAAATCGAAACGGAAACAGCGCGAAGAGCAAATCGAGCAGAGCAATTCAGCAGGCTGGCTGCTGCCGACGTTCATTGTGGTGATCTGCGCCGCCTGGATCGGCAGTAAGGCGCGCATTCCGCAAGTCGACGATGCGGAAATGAAGATCCACGAGTTTGGCAAGTTGCCGCTCGTCTACGAAGGTCGGATCAAACCGTTCGACACTTTGGCTCGTAATACGTTGAGGATCATTTCCGACAAGGAAGAATTCGTCGAAAATGAAGACGACGACGATAAGCAACCGGCCATTCGCTGGCTTCTCGATGTGATTTCCGGATCCGATGCTGCCGAGAAGCACAAAGTGTTCCGCATCGAAAACCTCGACGTCTTAGAGACTTTGGGTCTCACACGGCGCAAAGGATTTCGCTATTCGGTCGAAGAGTTGCGCCCCAAGGCCGACGAATTCAATGCCGATGTCGAACAGGCCCGCACGAAAGCCAAGGAATTCGGTCCCGAAAGTCTTTCCGTGTACGAGCGCAAAGCGATCGAACTCGACGGACAGATTCGTCGTTACACACTGTTGCTGGCCGCATTTCAGCCACCGCCTCTTCCACCTGTTCCGACGGAAGAGGAGTTTCAAAAGGACCGCGAGGCGGCAACCCGGCAAATGCAACTACTGCGACAGGCGGTCATCGAAATGCCGCGCCAACTGGCAACCATGCAGCCGCCATTGGGTGTGCCCATCATGTCGGAAGAGGATGACAACGCCGGCGGCTTGTTCGAGAATGCCGACGAACAAGATTGGCAGCCGTATAGCACCGCGTGGACTCAGGCATATTTGAAAACACGATACCTGGGTGGCGAGCCTGATCCGGCAACGATTGCGCTCAATGCCATTCTGGTGGCCTATGCGAACGGCGAAGCGACTGAATTCAACGACGCGGTTGATGACTACAAAAAACTGCTCGCCTCGGATCCGCCGGAAAAACTTGATACGCCCAAAGTCGATTTCGAAGCGTTCTTCAATCATTTTGCGCCGTTCTATCATGCATCGGTTCTGTATGTGTTCGCCTTCATCTTGGCGGCACTCGCCTGGTTGGGCTGGAACCGGCCTTTAAACAATGCCGCCTTCTGGTTAATTCTGTTCACATTGCTGGTGCATACCTTTGCGTTGATTGCCCGCATTTACATTTCGGGTCGGCCGCCGGTTACCAACCTTTATTCGTCAGCGGTATTTATCGGTTGGGGGGCTGTCGTACTCGGGCTGATTCTGGAGGTCATTTATCGATTGGGAATTGGCAATATCATCGCCTCGGTCGCCGGTTTCGCCACCTTATTGATCGCACATTTTCT
Source organism: Planctomycetaceae bacterium (assembly GCA_028284485.1). Taxonomy (GTDB): domain Bacteria; phylum Planctomycetota; class Planctomycetia; order Planctomycetales; family Planctomycetaceae; genus JANQRQ01. Next base: position 21,796 of record JANQRQ010000075.1, read on the forward strand.
GGCGGGTGACGGCGACACGTTTGTCGTGCTGCAAGCCGTACTCGATACGCAGTTTTGGCTGGCGACCCATGTCGTGTGCATTACGCTTGGTTACTCCACGACGTTTGTCGCCGGGCTGTTAGGGGTGGTGTACATCCTGATGGGGGTCTGCACGCCGAAACTAACGTCGCAAACGGCGAAAGATCTCAGCCGCATGATTTACGGCACGATTTGCTTTGCCATTTTCTTCAGCTTCGTAGGGACGGTGTTGGGCGGTCTGTGGGCCGACGATTCGTGGGGCCGCTTCTGGGGATGGGATCCCAAGGAGAACGGCGCTCTGATCATCGTGTTGTGGAATGCCCTGGTACTGCACGCTCGCTGGGATGGCATGATCAAAGACAGAGGGCTGGCGGCGCTCGCAGTCGCTGGAAACATCGCCACCAGCTGGTCGTGGTTCGGCGTGAACGAACTCGGGGTGGGGCTGCACTCTTATGGATTTACTGAAGGAGTGCTGTTGACGCTCGGAGTATTCGTCGTCACCCAGTTAGCGATCATCGTCATGGGCTCACTGCCGAAAGAGATGTGGTGGAGCCATCAGCCGTCGAACGCGGGCGACTCGGCATAGCCCAGCCACGGGGATTGCAGCATTCGTAAACTGCGCGAATGCAATTGACCGAAGAGCGTGGTCGGATCTGTTGTGCGGCGTTCGTCCGAAAGGCCTTTTCCGTGGGCGCGGGTAGCGTCATACGCTGGCGGCGCCGGCCTACAGCTTGAATTTCTTCCGCTTGGCCTTGCGTGCTTTGGCACTGGCGGGTCGTCGGCCGTGGTTCGCTTTCTTCAGCTTGCGTTGTGTCTTCGCCATGATGTCCTCGAATGTTTCTATAGCGACGCGGCGCACCGCGATCATAATCGGAACAGAGCATTATATCGATCCCGCCTCAAAGGACAAGTCGCACCGATATACGTGAATTCCCTGCAAATCTGGGCGTTTTAAGCGAAAATCCACCGATTCAGCCGGTCGTTCCTGCAATCTGCAGCGTGTTACGCTGACTTGTCGCCGCGAAGATTGCGTTTTGTTCAATGCTTGCCGACTCCCACGAGCCAGAATCGCCCACAAGAAAAGGTAAACCGCTCTAGCCCAGCAATTCCCGGATCGGCAATCCGTGATCGAGCAGATAAGTCGGGCGTCCGTCGTTAGATGGAAAACTGACCGAGCGGGCATCAATCCCCAAATGATGATACACAGTCGCAGCGACATCCTGAGGATCAATCGGGCGATCGATGGCGTATTCGCCCCGCTCGCTTGATGCTCCCACGACCTGCCCCACCTTCAGGTCGCCGCCCCCCATCAACACACTGAAAGTCCGTCCCCAGTGATCCCGACCGGCGGCAGAATTCATTCGTGGAGTCCGTCCAAACTCGCCCATCGCCACGACCAATGTTTTGCGGTACAAGCCTCGGTCGATCAAATCCCGCACCAAGACGGCGAGTGCTTTATCGAATGGCGGAATTAGCTGGCGGGCACCCTCTTCGGTTTTCAATCGACCGGCCGTTCCATGATGGTCCCAAGGAACACAATTGACCGTCACGAACGACACGCCACTTTCCACGAGTCGGCGAGCCAACAAGGCGCTTTGACCGAACGTGTGCCGGCCGTACTTCTCCCGCATTTCGGGCGTTTCTGCCGAAATATCAAAAGCGTCTCGGACATGCCGGCTGGTCAACAAATCGAAGGCCCGCTGCTGATGTTGATCCATGTCGGCAACATGCGTGTCGGCTCGTTTGCGAAACTCATCAATGGAACCGAGCAGCTTGCGACGATTTTCCAACCGCCCGAACGAAAGTTCTCCGGGCAGTGCCAAATTCTGGACCCGAAACTTGGCCTCGTTGGGATCGGAATTGACGACGAACGGATTCGCTCCGCCCCCTAAGTACGCTGCATAGTGGAAAAAGTTGTCGGTCCCCCCTTTCAAATGGGGAACTGCTACGTAGGGGGGGATCGTGGGTCGCTGCGAACCACGAATTGCCGCCACTGCCGACCCCATTGACGGACGTCGCTGCACACGATTGTCAGGTGCGTTAAAAGCGGGTCCTTCGAACCCGGTCAGCATCCAATGGTTGCCTTTTGTATGATCGCCGGAACCATGATTGACCGATCGCAGAATGGCCATTTTGTCCATCAATTGCGCCTGCTCGGGAAGCAATTCGCAGAATTGCACGCCGGGCACGTTCGTGCTGATCGCCCCAAAGGGACCACGATATTGGTCCACGGCGTTCGGTTTCGGATCCCAGGTTTCCATATGGCCTGGTCCGCCGCTCATCCAAAACAGGATCACACTTGTGTCAGTCTCAGCACCATTTTCGCCCGCGGCGGCGCGTAACCGCAAAATATCAGTGAGTGTTAATCCGCCGAAACCAAGCAGCCCCGCCTGCAAAAAATTACGCCGCGAGAACCCTTCGCAGTCTGTTGCAGCCGAGCCGGTCACTTTGAACATGGTCAGTTCCTGAAACTCGGAAAAGGAAATCTCCAATAGTCCGCAATCAACGGTCAAGTCCCGCTGCCAACTGCCTGCACTCCGTTAGTATAGTACGAGGCTATACCTGTTATCGTATCATCAACCGCTGATCTGTTGCTGTCAACAATCGTCGTCCAGCCGAAGATCGGCGCCTTCAGATTGAACCACTCAGTTCAGACACGGTTTGCCTTCTCATTTGATTGCTACTCTGACATGTCCACCTGTATTGCACTTTTGCGTGGAATCAACGTTGGCGGGAAGAACACCCTACCGATGAAGGAACTCGTACGCGATTTCGAATCGCTACAGCTCAAGAACGTTCAAACCTATATCCAAAGCGGTAACGTCGTCTTTCAAGCGGCGAAAAACCCTGCACGGAATCTGGCGGAGAGAATCGCCACAACAATCGAAAGCCGCCACGGCTTTCGGCCGCAGGTTCTCATTCTTAGCGTGGACCAACTATCTGAGGCGATTGAGAACAATCCCTTTCCAGAGGCCGAGGAGGATCCCAAATCGTTGCATCTCTTCTTTCTCGAGTCGCAGGCGACCAAGGCCGATCACGAATCGCTGGCCAAAGCGCAGGCCGTTTCAGAACGCTATCAATTGGTCGATCAAGTCTTCTATCTCCACGCCCCCGACGGGATCGGCCGGTCGAAGCTGGCTGCCAATGCCGAAAAGTTTCTGCAAGTGCCGGCGACCGCCCGAAACTGGCGAACTGCCCTCAAACTGAGTGACATGGCTCAGCCGACTTGAGCAAAGCCGGCGAATGTCGAAACGCTTACCGCTGCAAGTTGGCCCTGTCGTGAATCACGAAGAATCGTTACCGGCAAAACCGCAACGGGGATCGATGTCGACTTTGGTGAGGTGCAGATTTCTCGAAATGTCGATCGTGCCGGCACAACCGGAATAATCCAATCCCGTATGATCCGCCAGACCAAACCATTCAGCGTTTTTGGCCTACTTGCCCGCGGCAAGTTGATTTCTTGCAACGTTGTCCAATTACGGGTGGCCGTTTGTGACCTACGTTTCATAGTTCACGATGGAATTCGTATATCCATTCCGAAACCCTTCTTGCGAGCCAGCCAAGATTGCCTATGAAGGCTCGTAAACGGTTTTGAAACGGGCTTCAGTACCCCTCCGATGAATTCGGTGCCAACTATGTCTTGCCAAACTGCCGAAGTAGCAGAATTTGCAATCGAGGACTGCCTGCCGATTCATATCAACACGCTCGTTCCCGAGCAGTGCATCGGCATCGAGTTGTATATCCGCGACTCGAGGTCCGGCCGATTGCGCCTCTATCGTGGCGAGAACATCATCATCAAAGAGGCCGACCGTCAGCGGCTGATCGACCACGATGTCCGCATGTTGTTCATCAAGAAAGCCGACCATCGGCGCTATCAGGACTACTTGAACGAACACCTGGAATTGGTGCTCAAGGACGAAACCAAAAGCGTCGCTGCCAGGTTCACAACGCTTAACGAAGTTGTTCGCGACGTCATGGCGACATCATTTCGTAGTGGCGACGTCGAAAGTACGGTCAAGCAAAGTCAACAACTAGCCGATCATTGCGTTGACTTGCTATCGCGCGATGATTATGCGGCGAATGAATTATTGGGCGTCTTGCACCACGACTACCAAACATTTACGCACTCGGCGAACGTCACATTCTTGTGCGTGCTGTTGTCCAAAGCCCTGGGAATTACTCATCCCGACGATATCCAACAGATTGCCATCGGTGCCCTGTTGCACGACCTCGGGAAGCTCGATATTCCCGAACGGATTCTCACGAAACCGGGCAAGCTGACCGATGCGGAATTCGATGTTGTCCGCAACCATCCCAAATGGGGTTTTCAAAAGCTTTGCCAGCGCGACGATATCACGAATGCCCAATTGATGATGGTCTATCAACATCACGAGCGGGTTGACGGCGGTGGATACCCTGTCGGAATTCCCAAAGCGGAAATTCACGATTGGGCCCGATTAACCACGGTCGTCGATGTTTACGAAGCGCTGACAGCCAATCGCCCCTATCGGGGACCGCTGCGACACAGTCAGGCGATCGAAATTATGGAGCGAGACTGCGGCAGAGTGTTCGACCCGGAGATGATGCAATGCTGGTTGAGACTTATCAAGCACAATTAAACCGATTGCTCGAGCAATTCGACTGCAAGATCCAACTGCCGGAGGAGTGGGCCGAATCATTCTTCGACGAGCGCGGCGTGCTACCGACCTCATTCGACGAACGTCGCCAGTTTGCGAGGTACCATTTTCGCGGTAAGGGTATTCTGCAAGTGCAGCGAACGTTGCCCACCATTCAGCGGTCGCGTGGGCTGTATGTCATTTACACGTTCGATATCGCGAGGGGCGGTTTTGCCTTCTTACATACATCGCAGCTCTTCCCATGCGAACTGTGTGAGCTTTGGTTGCCGACGCAAAAGTTGACGGTCGAAATTACGCGATGCCAGTACATCAATTCGCGGTGCTACTTGATTGGTTCGCGCCCGACATCACGAAACCTGGCTACCCTGGCGACGCAGTAACCGACCAGGGATAAAAAGGGGCACGCAGCTCTTTTCGCGCGAACCACCACGGCGTCGGTGCGTCCCATTCTGTGGCAATCTTCGAAGATGTTTCGACCGGCCGCAGGAACCGACACAATGCACGTCACAAACGCGACCAGCGACGAGCAAATCGCCCGTTGCTTTCCGGCTATGCTGCAATTGCGACCGCATTTGGATCGCGAAGGCTTTCTCGATCAGGTACGGCGGCAGATTACCAATCATGATTACCGCCTTGTCTATATCGAGGACAATGCCGAAGTCACAGCGGTGGCCGGTTATCGCTTCGCCGAGTATTTGGCCTGGGGCCGCATTCTGTATGTCGACGATTTGATCACACACGAAGAGTATCGCGGCCGCGGATTCGGCAGTTTCCTTATGGATTGGCTCATCGATGAAGCCCAAAAAGCAGGTTGTGCAGAGTTCCATCTCGATTCGGGTGTGCAGCGCTTCGACGCCCATCGGCTCTATTTGAGCAAACGAATGAATATCCGCAGCCATCACTTTTCACGGGAATTCTAGTTTCGACCCTGCTGCACCGGAGGCGGATGGCATTGAAAGCTTACGCACCTTAGCGAGAGAACATTGACGTGCTCGGCGTGGATTTGATCCGTTCTAGCTGAATTCGCGTTGTCCTGGGTATCACAGCCTTAGTTGGAAGGTGGTTCCCATGCGAAATGTCCGAGTCGCCGGCACGCAAAACCGTGCCACCCGATTATTGTCCGTTTGTCCGCGGCTCCAAAAGGAATCGGGCTGCATCGTTGCTACCACATCCTGGCGCGTGTGCTTGCTGTTGCTCGGCATGCTCTACCGTCGGGTCGTTGTTGACCCGAAAAAACGCCGCGTCACGATCGAATCGCGGTATCTGTGGTTCATCAAACGACGGCGCAGCATTCCCTTCTCGAAAGTCACAGCAGTGACCTACGGGTATGAAGATCTTAATCCCAATTCGGTACTGGCGTATTCCGCTTATAACAGCTGCGATTTGTTCACCGTCGGATTGCAGCTGAACGGCTACACCCAGTTGCATTTGTTCAACTTCCTGGGAGACGGTACGTTTACAAACAGCGGCCCGCTCCCCGATTGGGTCTATTGGCCGGACAGGGTGTTCGATGTGTCCGGCAGCCAGGAACGAGAGTCGCGCGTGTTTGTCGATGTGCTGTCGAAGTTGATCGGCGTAACTGTTGTGCCACCGCGGCGGTATTGACGGTATGATGATTGTCACCTCACGCGCATTAATCCGCGTTCCGATTCTGCGTAGCTGTCGGGCTCACAGTCATGATCGACGGGTGGCCGGGGTTGGACGGAGCATTGCGAGGGAAACCCCGGTTTGTTCGAAGTCTATCCGAAACGAAATCGATTCATCGTTTCGCTGTCAAGATTGGATGACTACGACACGGTGTGACCGTCGTAGAATGGAACGGCGAGGAAGTTCCATGACCTTGGACAACAAGTCAACAGCTACGATCGACGAAACGGCAACCTATATTGTCTGCTTTGGTTGCGACGAAGCGGTTCGAATACTGGATCAAAGTCCATGTCCGGCATGTCAACGCTGCGCGCTTTGTGGGCAGAAACTAAAGAGTGCTGATGCAAAGTGCGACTGCGCGTATGTTGATGATGCCGAATACGTCTCTAAACTTGCTGCGAAACATGCGATCGAACCTGCAGATATTCCGCGGGAAATGCGCCGGATGGAGATCCGCCAGGAATACAAAAAGCAGAAAATGATCCTCGGGCAAGTCCTTTCCGGAATACTTTTTTTGGTTGCAGGTATCTATTTTCGCCCCGCGATCCAACAATTCAATTGGAAAGTTATTGGGATCGCTTCCGCTGCAACGGTCATCGTGTCAGTCGTGGTGACCGCTACGCTGGAAGCAGTTTACTACGGTCTTGAAGACCGCCAGCTCGACGCAGAGCAGTTTGAAACGGACGCTTGGAGCAATTCTTAGCAAGCATTCTTCAGCGGTCTTGCGTACGACAGTTTGATGCTTGGAGAATTGAGGGGGTAGCCCCGATAGATTCCTCTATCGGGGCCGACGAAGTCGGCAAGAGGTCTTGGTGTCGCATTGGATTCTGCAGAGAGAATTTGAATCTCAGCCGTTACTAGTGTTATTCGTTAGTGTCCGGCAATTGCTTGTCTGACTGCAACCTCTTGCGGCTGCGCCGCACCGGTAGCAATAGCTACCGGTGCTACCCAGGAATTGAACGGCGAAACGAGGAATCGAGTCGAAGGCACGAACGATGTATGCGATCCGTGAAATCTTTATATTGGGCTGCGTGACATTGCTCGGCGCGATCGTGTTCAGCGCCCCAATTATACTGATAGAGACGTTGTTCAACTGGGGGACTCATTTTCAGTATCAACCCTTTGTCACGTGGCGTGCCTGGGTTGTCGGCGGACTGATTGGATTCGGCTTACGTCTGTGGGTCTACTGGAACAAACACCAGCGTTAACTCGGTCGACCATCGGGTGGCCGGGGTTGGACCGAGTCAACGCGAGGGAAACCCCGGTGGGTCCAGCGGAGTTTCGGCAGACAATCGACCTCGACGAATCGACGGTGAATCATTGGCAGTTCATACGTAACGACGTTGTGACGGTAATCGGGGCTGGCAAACACAACTCGGAAACAAAAATTGGCCGACACACTTCCTGACGATTTCCAGAAGAACGTCTTCTACCACGGAACGACTCTCGAGGCAGCCGAGTCGATCGCGCAGTATGGGTTTCAGGTTTGGCGTGAGGACGATGACGGTGAGCGGTATCCCAGCGGCGGCAACCTCGGCAACGGGATCTACGTTTCAACCGATTGGCGGACCGCACTTTGGTTCGGGCCGACGTTGCTTCAAGTCGGTCTGCGTCCCGGCACGAAACTACTGAATGCCGCCCTGCCACCCGACGGAAAATTGCTCGACTCGCTCAAACGGGAGTTTGGGCGAGAGATTCTCACGAAGCCGGCGTGGAAAGTTCTACCCCAAAATAAAAAGCTGAAACTCCGGGAATTGATTGCGCTATTCCGGCATCATTACCAACAGACCTGGGAGAAAGACTGGACTCAAGACCGGGAAGGTTTCGAACGTTGGCCTCGGCAACGTGAATTGCATGAGCAGTTGTTACACCACTTCCGCAGCATGTTGATCCGTTACGGATTTCATGGCTACGGGAACCCCCTCGACGACAACGGCATTGTGGTGTTCGCCGGCGATCGGCTCGTCCTGCGAAAAGTGGTTGGTGAATTCGAGTCGGCAAGTTGGTGGCAATCGATCTTTTCCGACGTCAGCCGGTTCCGCGACGTGCGGGATTTGAGAGATTACTTTCGCCGGAATGGTACCCAGCGCGCGAAGGCCTTGGCCGCGGTCTGCGAAAACGTGAAGCACTAGATTCTTTCCGATACCACGCTGATCCGTTCGTCGTTGACCTGCGTTGTACTCCTTACAATGGTAAGCAGGTGCAAGAACTGCGGTCACCGGCGCGAATTCCATTCGTTTCGCATCGAATCCAGCCGCTGCCCAAAGTGCGGATTCAGTCTCGCGAGAAGCCGACTGAAACACTGCGCTCGAAATCTGTCAAAATGGGGGCAAAGAGCCGAGCGAAACGGTCGTGCCTTAAGTCCTATCGCCATGCTTCTTTTGTATGCGATCCCGGTCATCATGCTCGTATGGGTTGCTGTCGACGCTTGCTTTCATCCAGCGTTTGTTTGGGCCTGCAGCGACGTTGGATTTCTCCAAGAGGAACTTCCGCTTTGGCCGGCAAGTTCAGACATTCTCGTTGCGAAGTATCATCAATGGACCACGCTTGGCCCACGAATCGCAGCTTTCTTAGTGGCGGGATTTCTGTTGGTATTGTCCTCTGTCATTGCGATCCAGCAGGGCATGGTTGCGAGGGTGCGAATTCGGATGATCACAGCGTTGATGTTCGCCGCGACGTTTCTGGGAGTGATGACATTCCAGTACGAGAACATTCTGTGGATGTCCGCGCAGCGACGAGTCGCGAAACGATTGCCGTATTTCGATGCGGCCGTTGAGCCACTAATTGACGAGTGGCCGATTGAATCGGGAGTCCATCCGACATTGGGTGAGTTCTTCTGCTCTGGAGACTTGCCGACGACGCTATATTTCAGGCATGCAGAGTCGTATGCTCTCTCGGAATCTGCGGGGATCTCAATTAATCGTATTTCGGGAGGTGGCGTCCAGTTTTCGCTCGAACCGCATTATCGGTACGTGCTTGAGTACCATCCATCGCAGCAGAAACCAGCAGTGCAGCGGCAAACTCGCTTTTGGATTGAGATTCTCTGGCGATCGGCACAACTCGCCGATGGTTGGTATCTCACAGAATACGAGCTCGTGCGGAAGTAGACATAGCAGAAGTCACGCGACGTCGCGGAGACGCTAAGGAGTTTTCTTCATCGCCGAATACAATAACTTCGCGGCTTTGCGACTTCGCGTGAGAAACTTCATGTGCGCGGCGTAGCTTGAAACAAACGTGGTGTTGCAAACACTCTATCGGACGGCGAAACGATGAATCGCCGAACGAGCGGGAAAGCGAGAAATCGCCTCGAAATCGGTTGTCCCGCGCTATTTTCCAAGAAAATCCCGGTTTACCCCGGAATTATTTATTGACATATCGCGATATTACGATATATTGATATTAGAGAGGCGGGCAGATTAAAACGACCTGCCGCAGGAGATAACAATGCCGACCACAACCAAGCGAAAACCGGCCGGGAACCCCCAAGCATTTGCCCAGGCGGCTGAATGCCTCAGGATCCTGGCACACCCCGTTCGACTGCGGATCGTGCAACTGTTGCTGCACGGCCGATACACGGTCGGCGAATTGGCCGAGGATTGCCAGATCCCCGACAACGTTGCCTCGGAACATCTGCGGCTGATGCAGCGTTGTGGTTTCTTCACCAGCGAGCGGGAAGGTCGAAAAGTCTATTACCAGGTGGCCGAGCCGCACTTGCAGGATATCATGAACTGCATCGAAGGTCGGTTTTTGCGAGGCGGATCGCGACCGTAACGAATTTTTTTACGACAATATATCGTCACCTTACGAGATAACGACATAAAGGAGAGAGTCATGGCAAACTGCGAAACAATTTCGGTCGAAAAACTGGCGGAACGTCGGGAGCAGGGCAACGTCGATTTGGTCGATGTGCGCACGCCGATGGAGTTCCGGGAAACTCACGCTGCATTTGCACGCAACGTTCCATTCACTTCGCTCAATCCGCAGCAGGTCATGGAGGCGCGGAACGGCAATGCTGACGAACCGCTTTACGTGATTTGTCGCGGCGGCGTTCGTTCCCGCAAGGCGTGCGAAAAGTTTACCGACGCGGGTTACTCAAACGTGATCAGTGTCGAAGGTGGGACGGACGCTTGGGAAGAAGCCGGTCTGCCGGTCGTGCGCGGAAAGAAGGGGGTCTCGCTGGAACGGCAAGTCCGCATTGCTGCGGGGGCGTTGGTATTTCTCGGCGCTGTGCTGGGATTTTTCGTGAATCCGTACTTCATCGGGATTTCGGCGTTTGTTGGGGCCGGGCTGGTCTTCGCCGGGATTACCGACACATGCGGCATGGGAATGCTGATCGCCAGAATGCCGTGGAACCAGGTTTCCTGCGAGGAAGAAACCTGCGAGCAGTCAACAACCGCATCAAACAGTCAGGAATGAAGGAATCTCATCATGCAAGAACTGCTTCTGCCGATTGCGATCCTCACAGGATGGTTGGTGCTCAACATATGGATTCTGCCCAAATTCGGCGTAGCGACCTGAATGAGCGGTTCATGTGCGAGTTCGCACAAAGAAACCGAAGCACCGGGACGGGCTGTGACGCAAGCCGATCCGCGCGATGAAGCGGAAGAAGATATGCAGCCCCGATAGACGAATACCTCGGGACCGGCGAAGTCGGCAAGATGTCAATGAGGCAGCTTATGCCGAGCTAGATAAGACTCAATTGATGTTGACCAGCATATTGAATTCGTCGGAGTCGTTTCACGGAGCGACGGCCAACGATTCCTGCAATAACGGCACCAACCGCGTGGCGAAACGGGGTGGGACAGCATATTCGGAGTTGCACATTACCACGACGCCGATTCCCTGTTTGGGTCGAATCGCCAGGTGCGTACGCGTCTTCTCTTGAGCGCCGCCATGCGAAATCTCGACATCGTCGCCTTCGCCGGAAACGAAAAAGCCGAGGCCGTACAACGTTTCCTTTTCATCCTTGGTCAATTGGGGCGTCCACATGAGCTGTTCGGTCTCTTTCGAGACAAGCCGACCTTTCAGCAGCCCGACGGCGTACTTGGCGAGGTCGTCGATATTCGAAAGGTATCCGCCGCCCCCCAACTTCCAACTGACGTCCGTATCGGTCGAAGGAACGATTTCACCTTCCACTTTGCGATAGCCGAGGGTGCGATGCGGAATGTCGACCCATTGGTAGTCGGGTTGCAGCGTCGTCATGCCTAATGGCTTGATGATCCGTTTGGCCACCTGATCGGCAAATCTTTGTTCTCCCGCGCGCTCGATGGCTGCGCTTAACAAGATGAACCCATGCGTGGTGTAGGAGAACTTCGCGCCCGGCTCAGCAATCAGCGGCGAATCCTTAAACGTATCGAGCGCCAGAATGACGTTTTTGAACGGATGGGGGGAGTCGTATTCGCGCTCGGTACGGATGACTTCGCCGTTTGAGTAATGGACGACACCCCCTTGATGGCACAACAACTGCCTGGGTGTAATCGTCTTTCCTTTACCCGGGAACTCGGGGACCAACGTGCAAACATCACAATCGAGGTCGAGTTGCTGTTGTTCCCAAAGCTGCATCGCGGCGATCGCGGTGAGAGTTTTCGATATCGACGCCCAGCGAAACAGCGTGTCGCGGTCGACAGCGATTTGCTGTTTGCGGTCGGCGTAACCGAATCCTTTGAGGTAAATGATCTCGCCGTCGCGAATCAGGCCGACCGCCATTCCGACAATTTCCTGCTTGGCCATTTGCGCCTCGATGACTTCGTCGGCTTGAGCGGCTAGTTCAGCATCGAAAGCAACGACGGCATCGGCCGGCAGCGATGCGGAATCCAACGCGACAAGCGAAATGACGACCAGGGCCGTGAATGTCGAACAATGGCGTCGATGAGTACAAGTGAGGTAGCGGCCAATCATCGAGTTTCCTTTCAAACTGTCAAATCCGCGTGCGATTCTCTCGCTGTGCCGATGACGGCAGTCTACAGCGTCTCGGTCGTGAATGCCGCAACGATTTTCCGAACTTTGGCATGGGAACAGCGGTTCGGCCTTTCTCCGATTGAGCGGTTATGACTTCAGATCCGTTGCACCGCTTTGGCGAAAGCCGACACCGCTGCAGCGAATTCCCGCCCCGCCTTCGCGGGGACAGGCCTACTACGTCGGAATGACCGTAACGGACGAGCGCGTTACCCGTGGCCGGCTGAAGCACTTTGATCGGTGCTCACGCCGCTTTGGCAGAGACATCCTGTGCGGCAGGTTCCGCGGCGATGACTTCTGCGACAAAGGCTTCATAGTCGTGAGCGCCGGCGCACTTGGGGGCATAATCGAAAATGGCCTGCCCAAAGCTGGGAGCTTCCGCCAATTTGATATTCCGCCTGATACGACTGTTAAAGATTTTAGCATTGGCCCAAGGTGCTTGCGGATCGCTTTGAGCGAGGAATTCATTCAGGTCGTCGCGGACGTCGGCGGCTAGCCGAGTGCCGGAATCGTACAGGCACAACAGAATCCCGCTGACTTTCAAATCGCGATTTAATCGCCTGGCGACCAAAGCCGTTGTCTCCAAAAGCTTCGAAAGTCCTTGGAGTCCGAAAAAGTGTGGTTGCAACGGAATGAAGACTTCACGTGCCGCTGTTAACGCATTGATTGTCAAGAGACCCAGAGAAGGGGGGCAATCCATCACGATGTAGTCAAAGTCTTGCTGGTCCGAGAGGGCAGCGATGGCGTTGCGCAAAACCGTCTCCCGATGTGGCGAGTCGACCAGTTCGACCTCGGCGGCAGCCAAATCGACATTTGAGGGGACGACCCACACATTGGGCGCAACCAAACGACGAATATCCGCAAGCGATGCGCGGCGCGTGAAGACATCGTAAACGGTCGGCGTGTTTCCCAAGGCTTCGAGCCCGAAATGCAGCGAGCCATGTCCTTGTGGGTCGAGATCGATCAAGCAGACCTTGCGACCTTGCCGGGCGAGCCCTGCTGACAAGTTGACGCTGCTCGTCGTTTTGCCGACTCCCCCTTTTTGATTCATAACGGCAATCACGCGCATTGAGGAATCCTTTCCGTGCCGATTTTCCTGCCACTACAGCGTATTACGCTGACTTGTGGCCGCGACAATCGCGTGTTGGTCTATGATTGCTGGTTCCCACGAGCCAGAAACGCTCACAAGAAAATGTAAACCGCTTTAGTGCAAGTCGCTCTTTCCGATGCCCGCTAAGTTCCGTTTTAACAAGGCAAATACCGTGTGACCGCGTTGCAGGACGGTGACACGTTTTCCGAAATCGCATTTCTAAGACGAGGCTGTCTCGTCACGGTGCTCAGTCGGTACCGCAGAAAGCGGGGAAGTATAGTCCTGCTGGGGCATCGACGAAAGGTGGATTTCGGTTCCCGTTCCTGCCGATGCAGCGACCTGGAACGTTCGTCGCCTAACCCCAAAAGCAAAAGCGGGAAGCCTTTACGACTTTCCCGCTTTTGAGCATTCTTGTTGCGATGGCAACCTTTCGGCTGCGAACGGCAACTTATTCGACCACCACGCTCAACCAGCCGTCGAGAGCGGCGATTTCTGTCACTTTCACATCAATCGTCCCTTGTCCGTCGCCACGATCGATGGCGATCACCCTGTCGAATTCCCGGTCGGGCAGGGTATCTTGAATTCGGCTGCGGACGATGCCCGCGCGGGCAATTTGCACGGTCAAGCTGCTGGGCCGTTCGACCGGCTTAACAGCCACTTCGCCGCTGGTGACCAAAATGTTGTCACCTTGAATTTCGAAGCTCAGCGGTACTTCGATGATTTGCGTCGGAATATCCTCGTCATCCGGCTGCTTCAAGCCAGTGCGAATAATCAAAGTCAAAACACCATCGCGAGCCCGCATGCGAATCGGGTCGGAGTCCGGAAAGATAAATACCGCCGGCTCCTTCTCTTCTTCTTCCTCTTCCGCTGCGGGTTCGGGCACGGCGTCAGGATCTTCTTCGAATTTGAACTCTTCGCCGGTAAGTCTCGAGAAGAAGTCTTCGATTTCTGCCTGAAGATCGGCTTCCGTCATGGTTCGGCCGGCGAGATTGAGCCGCGCCATACTATTGTTCATCAGGCTTTCGTGGACATGCGCGACGAGGCCGTTCGAAGAGTTCACTGTCGAGCCGGGTTGTCCGCCGCCGGCTTCTCCCGAATGCATCAGCCTCGTGCTGGCACGCATTTGCGTGTCGGTCGAGCGAAAGCTTTTGGCATCGGGGTACAGGCCGAGTTCTTTCAATCGGGCGTTGGTTTCGGATTCCATGTCCCGATTCACTTGGGCAAACTGTTCGTTCACTTCCGAATCGAGGCGAGGTGCAACCTTACTTGAGACGCGGCCACGAGCAATGGCTTCCGATTGGGGCCGTTTTTTCTCGGCTGCTCGAACCGCGATCGAATCGGCGATTGACCCGAATATGGGAAACCCGCTAATCGTCGTTCGGGCACCGGTCGTTGTATTGTTGGCATTCACCGAGACTCGAGCGGGCGATGTTGAAAAACTGTCGCCATCGAATCGGACTTCCTTATACGCCCAGAAATTGTGATAGCCGGACGTAAAGATGGTGGCCTGCTCGGTCACGCCTTGCGTGCTCGATTGCGTTGTCCCCGCGAGGGTGATATCGAATCGTACGCTTTGGTTACTCGGTTTCAGGTCCAATCCGACGTCGGTGGTCGTCCATTGGTTACCGGAAACGTTCGCCCCCAAAATGAAATCGCAAACCGGGCCGGTCTCATTACGGCGGTCGTAAACCATCCGCTTCAAGAATGCTTCCGAAGCCACGATTCGTAAGTTGTAGTTGAAATAGTGCGACCGCATGACGGAAGACAAGATTTGACCGCCGTCCGGGGCGATATCGGAAGCGGCATTGTACGCTTCGCGAAGTGCGGCGGCCGCTTCACTACTGTTGTCGGCTTCGTACGCTTCGGCGGCAGCGACGAGGGCAGCCAACGATTCTCGCAATTTCTCTCGGTCCAGCGGTTGCTCGGCCAAGGCGACCGATTCGAGGTATTGGTCGACCGCAGCTTCGAAATCACCAAAAGCCGGGCGCGAAACAAAATCACGTTGATCGGCTTCCGGAAGGCTACCACGATTTGCAAGCTTGGCCTTCACGGCAGCTGCAGCATCCGGGTTACCATCCGACAAGCTGTTGGTATTGAAATAACCCAGCCAGGCCGATCCGCCACGAATCGGCCTCAAATAATTCGCCAGGTCGTCCACGGCATTTTGAAGTGAACGGCGAGCCGCTTGAAGTCTGATGTCTTTAGCGGCTTCTTCGTCAACATCCAAGGTATCGAGAACGGCTTCAGCCATATCGACACGGCGGCCCAGGGCACCGTGCAAAGTCGAAATGGGCACATGCAATGACCGATATCGGCTGTCGTCGAGTGCCTTTTTCATCACGCCGATTTTGCGCTTCAGGCCCGCGAGCGCTGCGCGTTGCTCTTCGACGGAAAGCTCTTCTTCGCTTTCGTAGAAGTCAATCACGTCATTAGCGACCTGTTGGCCCCACTCGGTCCATTTTCCGTCGAGTGGTTCGAACGCTGTGTCGTAAATCGCATCGGGGGTGACTTCGGGCAAGATCCCTCGGAGTCCGGCTGAGTTCCCGCCGGCCGATTCGTCGAAGCCCCGAGACGCAGAGACGATACAGATGACCGCAGCAAATGCAACAGCGGAATTGCGGGCCATCCGACGGTTGAGAAATGTGCGCAGTCTCGCGCTGGTGAAAAACTTGAGATTCATGGTCAATGCACTCCGTTGGCTGTAAGCGTCACATCGTTCGACGACCGACCTAAACCCTGCTGAGCGTCATCGCGATTCGTTCGTGCTGATCACGTGCTAAACGATTTTGACTGGTAGTCTCCGTACTACACCTGCGTCATTATCGTCAGATCACTTGGGTCGCCGACCTCATAATTCGGGCAGAATAGCTCCGTTGGTAAAACAGTCCGGATCAAGTCGCTACGGCTTGCCGTAGTTGTTTCATGCAAATTGTCGGACCAATACAACTGGCATATTTTCACAGGAGAATCAGGAGGATTGGCCGCTGCCCCCAGTCGGACTCGCTTCGCTCCTGACTTTCCGTTGTTTACCTTAAGTGGCCCGGTCCACTCAATCGATAAAAGCTGCCGAGCTTCCGCAGTCTAATCAACCCGATTTGAGCGTGCAATTGACTATCGGTGGGCTTCTGAGAGAATTGCGCAGATTATCGAGTCGGCTTGGGAAGCCGGAAATGTCGCGGAATCAAACGGTTTAGAACGTTGGACAGGGTAATCGGCGAAGACTCCACTTCGCTTAACAGTTCAATCGCAGCGGCCATCGGCGCTTGCCAAACAACGGATTCGAAATAACGAGCAACGAGACGTAACGACTTGTGTCAAATCTCAACGATCTAACGCCGCCCCAACAGCAGGCTGTCGAGCATATCGAAGGACCGCTTCTGGTCCTCGCCGGGCCAGGTTCTGGAAAGACCAGGGTCATTACGCGCCGCATTGCCAGCCTGATCGAAAACGGTGTGCGTCCTCACCAGATTTTGGCCATTACGTTCACCAATAAGGCGGCCAACGAGATGGCAAGCCGGGTCGAGGACCTGATTCCGGACCGGCGAGTTTGGATTAGCACGTTTCACCGATTCTGCGCACGGCTGTTGCGATCTCGAGCTGATCTGGTCGGGCTGCAGTCGAATTTCTCGATTCTCGATTCGACCGACCAGCAAACTCTCATGCGGCAGATTCTGAATGATTTGGATTTCGATACGGTGCAATATGCACCGGGAAAGATCGCAGCCATTATCAGCCGTGCGAAGAATAAGCTGCAATCTGCGGAAGAGTTCGAGCGAGCCCGTGGCGAATCGATCGGGACACATCTCGATGCGGTCGCCAGTCAGGTGTATCGCGATTACCAACAGCGTTTGAGAACATCCAACGCGGTCGACTTCGACGACTTGCTGCTGCACGTGGTAACCATTCTCAGCGAGAATCCCGAACTACGCAGCGATTTGGACGAGCGATTTCGATATGTTTTGGTCGACGAATATCAGGATACCAACCTGGCGCAATACCGCATCGTGGCGGCGCTTTCGCAAGACCATCCGAATTTGTGTGTGACCGGCGATCCTGACCAATCGATTTACGGCTGGCGCGGAGCACAAATCGACAACATTCTCAGATTCGAAAGCGAATTTCCGCAGGCTCGCGTCGTAAGACTCGAAGAAAACTTTCGCAGTACAGCATCGATTCTCAGGACGGCCGACTGCCTGATTGCCAATAACGTCCAGCGTAAGTCGAAATCGCTCACGACTTCGAATCCGGACGGCACACCGGTGCAGTTATTGACATTCGAAGATGGACACCAGGAAGCCGAGTTGATCGCCCGGCGCATCCGCAAGGCGTTCGAGGACGACGGTCGAAAATGGTCGGACTTTGCGATTTTTTACCGGGTGAACTCTCTCTCCCGCGAATTGGAGCACGCCCTAAACCGGCAGGCGATTCCTTATCAGGTTGTCGCCGGATTGGCGTTTTACGAGCGGGCCGAAGTGAAAGATTTGCTGGCTTATTTGAGGTTGGTGAATAACCGGGATGATCGGGCCGCGTTTCTTCGCGTGGTGAACAAACCGCTGCGCGGAATTGGCAAGACGACACAGTCGAAACTGAATGTTTGGGCGAACTCTCAGAATCGAAGTTTGTGGGAAGCGGCGGTTAATGCCAAAGACGTACCGGGACTTTCGAAACGAGCGGTCGGATTGCTAACGCGGTTTGTCAATTTGATCGAAAGCATGTCGATGGCCGACGCCGGTTCGGTCGCCGATTTGATGCGAACGATCATCGACAAAATCGACTATACGCGTCCGTGGGAGGGCAGTCCGTCCGAACAAGATCTGCAGCGACTTTCCAACGTCAACGAGTTTCTCAGCGCCGCAGAGCAATACGACGAGCAGGCGGCCGACGAGAGGAGTTTGGAAGGCTTTTTGGAGACAGTCAGCCTGGCAACCGATGTCGATCGTTTCGACGAATCGGCGGGGCGCGTGGCATTGATGACCTTACATGCTGCCAAGGGGTTGGAGTTTCCCGCGGTTTATGTGGTCGGTGTGGAAGAGGAACTGATTCCCCATAAACGATCGACGCGCGAAAACGATCCCAAGCAAATCGAAGAAGAACGTCGATTGTTGTTTGTCGGCATGACCCGCGCCATGGAAGAGTTGTATCTGACACAGACGCGACGTCGCGCGATTCATGGTCGCATGCTGGAAACGATCCGCAGCCCATTTCTTGGCGAAATGGACTTGGTCGATGTCGATTGCTCGGAATTCGAATGGGCCCCGGACCATGCGTGGATCAGTCAAACGGCTGCGAATTCCGACTTGGGCGATGATGCGAACTCTGCAGCGCCGACTTTGGATCGTCGCAAACCATTGCTCACCACTGGGGCCGCTTTATTGAACGGCGAGTCGCATGCTGCTGAGATACCGGCCGGATTCTCCATGGGCATGCAGGTCCGACACCCTCGGCACGGGCTAGGGACCGTGGTGGAATTGTCCGGCTTTTCCAAGCGACGCACTTTAACGGTGGAATTTCAGCAGGACGGTCGCCGCGTGACGTATATCGCGTCGAAATGTCCGCTGCAACCGGTCGGATCAGGCTGAAATCGGCCTTCTCTCAAGACCATATCTCTTGCCGGTCGATTCTAAATATAGGCCGTTTTACGCGCTCGATAGTCTTAGAGCGGTTTACTTTTTCTCGTGGGCGTTTCTGGCTCGTGGGAACCAGCTGTTCTAGGACAAAACGCGATTTTCGCGACCACAAGTCAGCGTAAAGCGCTGTAATTCTTGAATGGACTGCGCAGGCGGCCGGCAGCTTGATTCGACGGTAGGAAACCGCCCTTCAGCATGGCCGGTCACAGAGAATTCATCCCTAGTGAAAAGTGAACTTTCATGCCGCCCCGTAAACGTCCGCCGAAACATCGCACTGCTGTGGGGGCGTCGCGCAAAAACCCCTCGTCGCATTTGCCGGCGTTCCTGCATTACCTCGAAGCGGAATGCGGCATGGCGCAAAACACGGTGCGGGCCTACGGGTCTGACCTGCAACAATTTCTGCAGTGGCTGGCGTCCGAACAACAGGCGACGTTGCAGGATGTCAATCTGCGAGTGATGTCGCGGTACCTGCAGACACTTCACGATCGCAACCTGGTCGCGTCGACGATTGCCCGCCATTTGGTTTCCGTCAAAATGTTCTTTCGGTACCTGGTGCTGGAAGGCGTGTTGTTGCAAAGCAGCGTCGACTTGCTTAGTTCGCCGAAGTTGTGGCGGCAGCTTCCGAAAATCTTGAGTCCGGAAATGGTCGATCAATTGCTGGCCGCCCCAGGAAGCGACGATCGCTTTCCACTGCGCGATCGCGCACTGTTGACGATGCTGTACGCAACCGGTTGTCGTGCCTCTGAGGTCACAACACTAAAAACTTACGATGTCCACTTCGACGAAGGTTTCGCTCGCTGCACGGGCAAAGGAAATAAGGAACGACTGGTTTCGTTGAACCCGGTCGCCCGATTGAGCGTCGAAAGCTACCTGGAGCAAGAGCGCCCCGATTTGGTTTATCCGAACGAGTCGGAATGGTTGTTTGTGACACGCCGCGGCAATCGACTTTCGAGAATTATGGTTTGGAACATCGTTAAGAAGTATGCCCGACGGATCGGTTGCAGCCGTTCGGTCAGCCCTCATACGCTGCGTCACAGTTTTGCCACGCACATGTTGGCCGGTGGCGCGGAGATTCGGGCCCTTCAAGAACTGTTGGGCCATGCCAGCATCTCGACGACGCAAATCTACACCCACGTCGAGCACAGCCGGCTCAAGGCCGTGCACGAAAAATGTCATCCGCGCGGCTGAGTTCTCTTCGCACTCCAAAGTTGAGCCGCAAAGCGTAAGCCGGTGTACTGTTGCCCCTCCACATGTGAGCCGCAAAGCGCTAGCTTGCGGGCAGGAGAAATCGTAGTTGCCGTGCCGGCAGACGATCGCGCGCGATGGTTAATTGATCGGGCGTCGTGCTAACCAGAACAGTTCAAGCCTGAAGAGCGAGCGAAGGATTCCTCCGGTTTTTGCCTTCGCTGGCGCGTCAGGCTTCTATGCGCCGTTTATTGGGCAAGATAGCCATTCCTACACTTCTTATGGAACTTATGGAACCATGCGAAATGTCGCTGTGGTTAAATAGAAAATCCTTGCTGGCGCACTGCGGCTCAGAAATGAATCCACAAATGCGTTGCTCTGACCAGGTTTATCGAATCGGTATTTGAAAGTCCCAGTTTCAATCAGGCAATTTCAAACTGATGAATTGTCCACACGTCGTGACCACCTTGCATTGGTCACGGCCGCATGCCAGTATGAAAGTCTCATCGGCAACATTCGTTGCAGGCTTGGGCGAAGCCAATCGTCAAGAACCGCCTTTGAATTAATCTGCGAAAAGGGACTTCAAATCATGGCCGTTAATCCGATTCCCGAAGGTTATCACACGGTAACACCATATCTTCATATTCAGGGCGCGGCTGATGCCTTGGAGTTTTATCACAAAGCCTTCGGTGCCACGGAAATCACCCGGGCGGAGGGTCCCGGCGGGAAATTGATGCATGCGGAGATTCGCATCGGTAATTCCCACATCATGCTGGCCGATGAGTTTCCCGAAATGGGCGTGCGCGGCCCCAAGACGCTTGGCGGTGCGGCGTGCAGCATCCTGCTCTACGTCGAAGACGCCGATTCCCTGTACCAACAGGCCGTCGCTGCAGGTGCTGTGGAGCAACGCCCCATTCAAGATCAGTTTTACGGGGACCGATCGGGAACGGTTGAAGATCCGTTCGGGCATGTCTGGACGATCTCCAGCCGGATCGAAGACCTCTCTGACGAAGAAATGGATCAGCGATTCGAAGAGTTTATGAAGAACCAAGGCGGCGGTTAATGCGGTCGGATTCCGTTGCAACGCCGTCGCTGTTGGCACATACTCAAGTGATCCAGTCGATAACTTCACTTTCCAAAATGTGCTCAACTCCAATGGTGGGAAATCATGACACGACTGCTGACATGGGCGATTACTGCAACCTTCGTGACGACCGCCGTTTCTCGGTGTGAAGCACAAGCTCAAAACGGAAAAGCTCGGCCCAATATCATTTTGATCATGAACGATGATATGGGGTATTCCGACTTGGGATGCTACGGCGGTGAAGTTCAGACGCCGAACCTCAATCGCGTCGCGGCTGAAGGCATGCGGTTCACGCAGTTCTACAATAATGCCAAATGCACCACGACGCGTGCCTCGCTGATCACCGGACTCTATCCGCGCCGGGCGAAAGGTCTGCTGACCGACAATATGGTGACGATTGCCGACGTGCTGCAACGAGCCGGCTACAGCACGGCACTTAGCGGCAAATGGCATTTGGGGAGTTCCGCTCCAAACCGCCCGAGCGACCGCGGGTTTGACCGCTACTTTGGGTTGCTCGACGGCTGTTGCAATTTCTTCGATCCGTCGATTCCCGATCCGGAATTCAAAGGGAGTCGTATTCGAGTCGTTGCTGAAGACGACCGCCGCATTACCGAGTTTCCAGACGATTTTTACATGACCGATGCGATCTCGGATTACGCTGTTCAGACGATCGATCGGGCGTCGAAATCGGATCAGCCGTTCTTTTTGCACATCTGCTACACGGCTCCGCATTATCCGTTGCATGCCAAACCGGAAGATATCGCCAAGTATCAGGGGAAATATTTGATCGGCTGGGACGAGTTGCGTCGACGCCGGCATCAGCGGCAAATCGACATGGGATTGATCGATCCGAACTGGTCACTACCGGGCCGCGATCTCGAAGTCGTCCCCTGGGAGCAGGTCGAGCACAAAGAATGGCAAGATTTGCGCATGGCCGTGTACGCCGCCATGATCGACAGCATGGATCAAGGGATCGGCCGCATTCTGAACAAACTCGACGAGACGGGCCTCGCCGACGATACGTTGTTCATGTTTCTGGCCGACAACGGTGGTTGCGCTGAACAGCCAGGCGGAGAGAACATCAACCGCATCCCCGGACCTAAGGAATACTACACCGCTTGCGGACCGGGTTGGGCCTACGCTCAAAACACTCCGTTTCGGCGGTTTAAGCAATGGGCACACGAAGGGGGCGTTTCGACGCCGTTGATCGTCCGCTGGCCGGGCGTCGTTGAGGCGAATTCCATCAACCGCGAAGTGGGGCATATCATCGACTTGCTGCCCACGTGCGCCGACGTCGCCTCTGCAGAGTACCCCACCGAACACAACGGACACGACGTTTTGCCGACAGAGGGTTTAAGCCTTGCTCCTCTGTTTGAGGGCGAGTCGCGCGATGGTCACGCTTCATTGTTCTGGGAATGGAATACCAATCGGGCGGTCCGCCAGGGAGATTGGAAACTGTGTTGGGACCGCAAGGTTAAGAAGTGGGAACTGTATAACCTCGTCGCCGACCGGACGGAAATGAACGACCTCGCAGCAGCCCATCCTGAGCGTGTCGAAAAACTAAGCAGCAAATGGTTCACCTGGGCCGAGGCAACCGGCGTGAAAGTCAAGAACGAGCAGACTGCAGCAAAGTAAGTGTCGTTGTCAGGCTCCATTGGTTCGCCGATCGGGCACGTTCTTATTCAAGTCAGCAAGTGTTTCAAGACGAATCCACGAGTCTGTCAACATGTCCGACAAAAACGATTTTCGAATGATTCCCACCTCTGAGGAATTGGCACTACTCGATCGCGATTTGCGGTTTTACCCCAGCACCGTCGCGGAGCCGCAGGTGTTGACGCGCGAGCAAGTCGAGCAGTTCAACCAGCAGGGATACGTGCGTGGCATTCGCGTTTTTGATCCCGAACAGATCGACGGCATACGCGATTACTTTGATGCGCTTCTCGAACAAGTCATCGCCTCCGGGGGGGATAGCTATTCCATCAGCACGGCCCATTTGAAGTATGGCCCCGTGTACGATTTGCTCACGAATCCCCAAATCGTGGCGTGCGTTAAGGATATTCTGGGCGAGAATGTCATCGGTTGGGGTTCGCATTTCTTCTGCAAAATGCCTCACGATGGCAAAGCGGTCACCTGGCATCAGGATGCGAGTTATTGGCCGTTGACACCCTCAAAGACGGTTACGGTTTGGCTGGCCGTCGACGATGCCGATACCGAAAACGCATGCATGCAGTTTATCGCCGGGTCGCATCACCAAGGTCATATGACGTACCGTCCCAGCGTCGACAAAGAGGGGAACGTACTAGACCAGACCGTCGAAAACGCCGAACAGTACGGCGACGTGGTTGACGATGTCTTGAAGGCGGGTGAGATCTCGATTCATTCCGATTTGTTGTTGCACGGATCGCAGGCCAATGATTCCGATCGCCGCAGGTGTGGTTTAACGCTGCGGTACTGCACGCCCGATGTTCGAGCCGGCGTCGAATGGAATCAAAAAGGGGTCGTCGTCAGCGGCGTGGACGATTCGGGTCATTGGGCGAATCCGCCGCGTCCGTCGGGTGATTAAGTGTCGCTTGGTTCATCATTTCAAGATGCGACCGCTCTCATGGGAGCGGCGTTGAAAGTAGCCAATTCTGAAAAC
>JANQRQ010000080.1 GCA_028284485.1 Planctomycetaceae bacterium
TCTGAAAACTGAACACTGAAAACGTCACCCTTTCTCCCATGAATGCCGTTGAATACGCCTCAGAATTGATCCGATATAATTCGGTCTCGTCGCAGTCGAATGGACCTGTCAGTGATTACTGCGAATCGGTCCTCCGAGACCTCGGCTGCGAAACCGAACGAATCGAGTACACGACCGATGGCGTGCTCAAAGTCAACATCGTCGGTCGGAAGGGAAACGGTTCCGGCGGGCTAGCCTACTTCGGGCATACCGATGTCGTGCCAGTCGACGATTGGTCGGTGACCGATCATGGTCCGTTCGAGCCGGTGGTGCGCGACGGTCGGCTGTACGGCCGAGGCAGCACCGACATGAAAGGCTCGGTCGCCTGCATGTTTGCAGCATTAGCGGCAACGCAGGGAGATGCGTTGCAACATCCAGTCTATGTCGCCTGCTCGTCGGATGAGGAACTCAATCACCGAGGGGCGATCGAGATTACCGAGCGTTCGACATTGTATCGCGAAATTGTGGCGGGCAAGGCGTGCGGCATTGTTGGTGAACCGACCGAACTCGACATCGTTTATGCGCACAAAGGGGGCTGCCAAATTGTGGTGACGTCCCTTGGTCGGGCCGCCCATTCGAGTACTCGGGAAGGAATCAATGCAAACCTGGCAATGATTCCGTTCTTAGAGGAGATGAAGGCGCTTTACGACGAAACCGAGACCGACACGACTTGGCACGACGGCGAATTCGATCCTCCCACGATCTGTATGAACTTGGGAATCAACGACCATACCAAGGCGGTCAACATTACGGCCCCGCAGAGTATTTGCACGATCGCGATTCGCCCAATGCCGAACACCGACGTCGACAAATTACTCGCTCGCATTCAATCATCAGCGGAAAAACATGGGCTGGAGTATTTCTTCAAGCACCAAAATCCCGCGTTTCGGCGTGACCCCGATTCGGACTTCCTGAGAACTTGCGCGGAACTAACGGGGCAAGGTCTGCCGCGAACGGTTGCTTACGGCACCGAGGCCAGCAATTTTTCCGAAGTTGAGAACTTGGTCGTGTTGGGGCCTGGGAACATTGCGCAGGCCCACCTGAGCGACGAATGGATCAGTATCGACCAACTCCACCGCGGAACGGAAACATATGCGGAATTGATCCGACGGTTTTGCACGTAACTCGAAAACTGACTGGCTGAAATTGCTAAGAATTCAAACAGAGAAGCTGACTCTGCTATCATATGATCGGTCGCTTCGATCGTGTGCATTGAGAACGAATTGAGAGCCGTCTCATTCGTCGACATTGAGTCTCATCACTCGCCCACACAGGAATGTCATCCATGTGCAACGGCATGTCGATTGCTGCGTTCTTCGCATTGTCATTCTCGTCGTCGAGTTTTGCCGCCGACATCCCCGCATTCCCCGGCGCAGAAGGTTGGGGCAGCACTACACCCGGCGGGCGGGGTGGCCAAGTGCTGTGGGTTACCAACCTGAACGATGACGGTCCTGGTTCCTTGCGGGACGCGATTGAAACGCCTGGTCCCCGGACGATTCTGTTTGCCGTTTCGGGCGTCATACATTTAAAGAGCACGTTGACGCTTGGTGATCGGGAAGATGCCGATCGAGCCGAGCAACTTTCCTTCGTAACGATCGCCGGGCAAAGCGCACCGGGCGGCGGGATCACCGTAGCCGATCGCATGCTGACGATCGGTGGTGGCGTGCACGACGTCGTGATTCGTCACCTCAGGTTTCGTAACAGCAGTTCGGACGGAATCAGTTTTCTACGCGGCGTGCGGCGTGCCATTCTCGATCATTGTTCCATCAGCTGGGGCACCGACGAGAATATCGGCTTTCTGGGCGACAATCAGGAAGTCACTATTCAGAACTGCATCAACGCGGAATGCCTACACGAAGGAGGCGGCCATCCCGAAGGGCCGCACAGCAAGGGCTTTTTGATTTCGCGCGGTGCGCACCATGTCGCTGTCCACCACAACTTCGTTTCGGGCAATATCGATCGTAATCCACAATTCGTGGGGAACAACGTTCCCGAGCGGCATCGTTATGGTATCAAACGACCGATCTTCGATTCGCGAAACAACCTTGTCTACAACTGTCGTGTGCAAACGCGGCTCAAGTTTGGACCAAGGGTCAACGTCATTGCGAATCATTTTGTCTATGGGCCGTACGATTCGAATTACAGTCCGGTGGAGTTTACGGGCGTCGATGAAGGTTCGCAGGTTTACATCGCCGGCAATCGGTCGTCGAAACATCCTGTCGCCGATCAAATTGAATTGGTGAGTGCGGGAACAACGGACGGCAAAATCACCGGAAGCGACATTCCGACAGAGCTACTGGCTGACAAACCGTTTGACGTTCCCAACATCACAACCTGGCCCGCGGAAGAACTGTCAGACCGAGTCTTGGCGATAGCCGGCGCACTGCCCCGTGACACCGTCGATGAGCGATTAATTCGGGAGTTCTTGACCGGCACCGGCGCGTGCGGGGCGCCGAGCCGCACGCACGATTCTCCCACACCGTCCCCAGCGCCGGGAACTCCGAAGCCGGACGCCGACCGAGACGGCATGCCCGACAGTTGGGAACAGGCCCACGGCTTGAATCCGAACGACCCTGCCGACGGGAATGGTGATCGCGACGGGGACGGCTACACGAATCTCGAAGAGTATCTCAACGAGGTGGCTGCAACGCTGCAACAAGCAGCCCGTGCGTGGTTCAAAGGATTGTGACCCATCTTTGTGCCGGGCCGGCAATACTGCTCGTCAACGACTGCGAATCGATCAATCGGTTTGGGTGGTCGTCGATTGACGCCTCGTTTATCGGAACCGAGCGCTTTGCCCCGATCCTGCTGGGCAACGCGGTGTCATTGTTTCCGGATTGCCGCGATTCCGCAGCCAGGGCATGCAATGGACATTGACGCTGATTGCCCGGAGTCGCTATAGGAAGCATCGAATCGCCATTCATAGAGTTGGAGCAGGGTGAAATGAGTCAGCGCATCTATAACTTCTCCGCCGGACCAGCCGTCCTGCCGGTTCCCGTTCTCGACGAAGCCCGCGAGAATCTGCATTCGTTAGGCGAAACCGGCATCGGCATTATGGAGCACTCGCACCGTAGCAAGGCGTTTTTGGCTGTTTACAACGAAACAGTCGAGCGCTGTCGCGAACTGGCGGGCATCCCGGATGATTACCATATTCTGTTTCTGCAAGGGGGTGCATCGAGCCAATTCTTTATGGCACCCATGAATTTCCTCACGCCGGACCAAACAGCCGACTTTCTGGTCACCGGTGCCTGGTCGAAAAAGGCGATTGCCGAGGCAAAACGATTCGGAAAGACGCACATCGTCTGTTCGAGTGACGATTCCAATTTCAACCAGATTCCAACCGAGCGGAACTACTCGGAAAATCCCCGGTACGTCCATTTCACGTCGAACAACACGATCTTCGGCACGCAGTTCAAGACCGAGCCGGAGATCCCCGCCGGCGCGACATTAGTTTGCGATGCCAGCAGCGACATTTTCTCGCGGCCGATCGATGTGACCAAGTACGGCATGATTTACGCCGGTGCGCAGAAGAACCTCGGACCGAGCGGAGTTACCCTCGTCATCATACACGACGATTTGGTGCAAAGTGGTTCCAAGGACATCCCCACGATGCTGCAATATCGTACGCATGCCGAAAAGGAATCGGCCTTTAATACGCCGCCCACGTTTGGCATCTACATCATGGGTTTGGTGCTGAAGTGGATTCAAAACTCGGGCGGCGTGGTGGAGCTGGAAAAAGTCAACCAGCAAAAAGCAGGCAAACTGTATGATTACCTCGATGAAAGCCAATTGTTCCAAGGCACAGCCGAGTCGGATAGTCGCTCGCTGATGAATGTCACATTCGTCACCGGCGATGCCGAACTTGATGCGCGATTCATCGAAACAGCAACGGCTCGGGGTTTGGACGGCCTGAAAGGACACCGCAGCGTGGGTGGAATGCGCGCCAGCCTGTACAATGCATTCCCGCCGGAAGGTGTCGATGCACTCATTGAACTCATGCGGGAATTCGAAGAAGGTCACAGGTAGCAATACATGCGAATCAAAGGCTTGGCAAATATGGTGAGTGAGTGTGGATCTGTATTGAACGGATGGTTGCGTTTCCGATAAACGACAATCGAATTGTGTGCCACTGCTTGCTTGCAAGCAGTGTGGAGAACGAATCGATTGTGTACTCACTCAGCACTCCGTTCGTTGATCGCGTAAGACATCGCTGCACGGCCAACAAGTAGGCCGTGGCACACGGAGTATCGCTTTGATCCGGCGTTCGAATGACGAATCGCGGAACAAATGTTATAACCGTCCAAGATGTCCACTGATGAACAACCAACTGCCGATGCCGCTCACGCCGATGTGGGCATCGTCTGCGCATTGAAGATCGAGTTGGCTTCGTTTCTTGATCGCTGCGAGAAGGTCAAGCATTACACCGGCGGCGACTTCACCTTCCGTGGGGGCCGCTACGACGACATACGTGTTGCGGTTGTCGAAAGCGGTGTCGGTTTTGCCCGGGCCCGGCGAGCGACGCAGGCCTTGATCGATGCGCATACGCCCCGATGGGTCCTCAGTTGCGGGTTTTCTGGAGCACTGTTGACTGAAATGAAAACGGGCAACATCGTCGTTGCCGATTCGATTGCCGACACGCATGGGCAACATCTCGATATCGATTTACACATGGAAGAGAATCGGGACGGTGGCCTGTACGTGGGCCGGTTGGTCAACAGCGACGACTTGGTTCGCACGGTTGCCCAAAAGAAATCGATTGCAGAATCGTCCGGGGCAATCGCGGTTGATCTGGAAAGTCTGGCGGTGGCCCAAGTTTGTCGCGAACGCAAAATGCGTTTTCTGGCCGTCCGCGTCATCAGCGATGATATGTCGGCCGACTTACCACCAGAGATTCTCTCGATTTTGGGAAGTACCGGCACCATGCGCGTCGGGGCGGCGTTCGGTGCCATGTGGAAGCGTCCCGGCAGTATGAAGGATATGTGGCGCTTGCGCGAGTCGGCCGGTAAAACGGCAGAACGCCTGGCCATCTTCTTGGACGGCGTGCTGAAGCAATTGCACGAAACGAAAGACGAATGAGGCAACCAATGACAAAAAAGGGGACATTCTACTTTCTCAGAATTCCTAGTGGAGCAACGGTGCGTTAGGCCGAGAAAGTTGAACGTCCCCTTTTTGAGGCCCTTTGGCTGTCTTACTGTGGCGGAGTAATTGAAACGAGGCAACCATGCGCGAGTGGATTCTTTCCGAAGTCAACTACGGTTATGTGAAGGAGAATCCTTACGAAGTCGCCGTGCTGCCCATCGGTGCAACCGAGCCGCATAATTTGCATCTCCCGTATGGCACCGACACTTACGAAGCCGATGCGATTGGATCGCGTGTCTGTGAAGCCGCCTTCAAGCAGGGAGCGCGCGTCGTGATGCTGCCCCCGATTCCGTATGGCACGGAAACGAACCAAATGGAGTTTCCGTTGGCGATGAACGTCAATCCGTCGACGATGGCGATGCTCATTACCGACCTAGTCGATTCGCTCGATCAGCATGACATTCACAAGTTGTTGATACTGAACAGCCATGGTGGAAACGACTTCAAGCCGTTGCTGAGGGAATTGCAGGGGCAGACGGCGGTCCATCTGTTTTTGTGCAACTGGTACGCGGCGACCTCGGCCGACCGTCAGGCGGAAATCTTCGATTCCCCAGGTGATCACGCCGGGGAAATGGAAACGGCGTTGGCGTTGGCGTATTTTCCAGAGTTAGTCGCCAAAGATCCCGAAACGGGAGAGTTAATCGCCGACGACGGCGCAGTCCGGCCGACGCGGTTCGAAGCGGTCAATGAAGGCTGGGTTTCGATTACCCGTCCCTGGCATTTGCTGACGACGAATACGGGCTCAGGAAATCCGCATCCGGCGACTGCGGAAAAAGGAGAACAGTTGATGGCGACTCTCGTCGAGCGGATTTCCGGTTTTTTGGTCGAGCTGGCGGCTTCGCCCTTGGATGAGCAGTTTCCGTTTTGAATGCCGGGCGATTTGCAGTCGGCCCACGCGTCACTCCCACGTGGTAAGCTTGTCTCCGCACAAGCGGGCTAACGAACTCACGATGACGATCGTTTCACCACGGAGTCGCGGCGGACACGGAGACGGAAAAGTTAGAGAACCGCGAATAGACGCCAATTGACGCGAATAGTTATCACCTCTCCCTGATCCTCTGCGCCTCTGCGTTAAGAATTATTTCGCGACGGATATGCACGGATTGCTCCTATTCGCGCAACTCGCCGCATCCGTGAGGGTCCGTGTTGATCCGTGGCTGAGAATTCTTGAATTGGATTCCCGCCTCCGCGGGAATGACGGTCATCGGACTGCGAACGATACATCATTTCGTATCCGACGTTCGATTGGCTGCCCCAACCGCGCAGGCGGGCGTTCGCAATCCAGACGGGCAATCGTCCCGATAGAGCTTCATCGTCGGCTTTCTCTGATTCCATACTGCCATCTCCCGCTGGGAGAGGGGTTGGGGGTGAGGGCACTCGCCGAGTTCCCCAGCTCTGCCTGGGAACGCAATGCCAGCCCCTACGGCAACAACTGCACGTTCTCTGGCTCGTTTTGCCAATCGAAGCGCTGCTTGAATTCCGCCGGGCTCAGCGTCAGTTGCTCTCCATTATCAGTGAGTACGATATAAGCCAATAGATTGTCGACGGCCCCCGACGCGCGATAATGTCCATCGATACCAACCGCGACCGATGCACTGTCGCCGGTCTCAGTCTGCCAAAGCAGAGACGCGCTCTTGGTTCCGTCGATGTTTACCAAATCGAACTGATTTCCGCGTGCGATGACCGCAGACTCACCGTCAAACGCGAAACTGTAGCTACTCGGCAGATCGGTCCGCGAAACGAGTTTCTCCTGTGCAATATCGTAGATACCGAATTCCTCGGCGCCGTCATTCCTCGTCGAAGTGCCTGTAAGAAACAGAATGCGGTTCTCGTCAATCCATTCCAGTGAATTCAGCGGAATCGTCCTAGCTTCACGGCTACTTCCGACGATGCGGAAGGAAAAGGGATGAACCGACAAATCGATCGTCACTTCGTGTTGCAGTTCCGCTTTCTGAGAATCGCCAAGGCGATAAATGCGAATCTGATTATCGGTCGTCGTAATCGCCAGCAATTGCCCATCGGGTGAAATGGCGAGTGCCGGATTGATCCCGCGAGGCCGGCTGCCTGACCGACTGCGTGTTTCGTACGGCAAGTCGATATGATGAGAAAGTTGAAACTTGCCGTCGGCCATCGTCCAAATGTGGACGCGCAGTGTCGAAACTGTCACCGTCGAGATTCCTCGCGAACGTGCTTCCTGGCTTGTTCGAAATCGATTGAAATCGATCGTCGCGATGCGCGAACCATCGGGCGACCAGACGACATCTTGGTTGAACCAGGTCGGAATCGGTCCGCTGCGATCAGCCGATCTGGATCGAATCCGGCTGATGGGATCTTGACCGTCAGGTACCGGCCCCTTTAATTCTTGCCGCTTCTCCCCTGACGCCATGTCAATCAGCTGCACACCCGAATTATTGGTTATCGCCAACAAACGGCTGTCGGACGACCAGGCACAAGGTTGAGGTGGATGAAGTGTCACTTCTGTTCCACCAATCGTGCGCACCAGTTCGCCGGTCTTACCATGGATAACGCGCACACGGCCGTCGATGAACGCGATCTGACGACAGTCGGGTGACCAGAGAACAGTCGGCGCTGTCTGCGATTTTTCCAGCATCGTGGTGCTGAGCTGTTTTCCCGAAGCAACATCCCATAACTGCAATTCCCAGTCGACCTCATCGCGGGAGAAGCCCTGACGAAAAGGATTGGTAGCGCCGTAATTGCGCACGTATTCTTCGATGGCCGAACGGTCTCTTTCTCGGGTGGCAACCGCACGCTGAGTCGCCACAACCTTGCCATCGGGCGATAGAGAGTAAGACCAGCGCTGGTCGGTTGACCAGTCACCAAACGAAATCCGTTTCAGATTCGACAGATCCCAGGCGGTTAAATCGTAGTTAACCAATCCCCCATGAATCATCGAAACCAGTGAATCGCCCTGTAAAGATGTGCGGTACAGCGAAACGTTGTCGTTAAATCCGGCGATCGCTCGCGACGTTCGGGTGACAACGTCGGTCACCCAAGCCTTGCCCCGTGTCACCGTGGTGAATTGCACTCCGTCAGCCGACCAATGAAATAGATTCATTCCTGGAACTGACTGCAAGTGGATGGGCCGACCGAGCTGATAAGCTTCGGTGATATTGGGCAACTCGAAGGTCTGACCCGTCTCCACATCGAACAATTGAAAAACCGATTGCTCGATTCTGCGGCGAGTTGGGTCCGAGTTGGGCTGAGAACCCATCGACACAAAGTACTTGCCGGTCGGCGACCAGGAAGACATCGAATGTTGTTGTCGGGTTTCAATGGTTTTTATCAAATGTAAGCCGTCGACGTCCCAGATTTCGACACTCCATTCGGGGGGCGAAGTCGGACCGCGGCTTGCACCGGAACTGGAGCGCAGCTCGGTATAGCCACCGCGACTCGAGAAACCGGCGACCGGAACGCTGGTCTCCGGGATGGGCAGCTCACCTGTACGCCGCAGCACGGCGATATAGGCTCCTGAACCTGACCACTGGGCATTCGACAACGCATTCCCAGACATCGTGTGGACTACGACCTCGCGCTCTAGATCCCAAATGTGCAAACCATTGTCATCAGTGGTTGCGAACAATCGTCCGTCGCTCGACCAGGGGCGTTGGCTGATGTTTCCCAACATCCCGAAATTGGAGAGCATCCGGTCCTGCTGCCAGTCGTATAGTGTGGGGGCGGTATCCTCATCACTTTGAAACGCCAATAGCTTCCCGTTCGGCGGGGACCAAGCCAACGTTGTTGCGGCGCGTGGTATGGCTCGCGTGCGAACCAAACGCGTCGTGGAATCGAGTCGCCAAATCCACAGACATGCGGCCGTCGAATCCTTCTCGATATTGCCGATCGCCGCCAAATA
>JANQRQ010000102.1 GCA_028284485.1 Planctomycetaceae bacterium
TTTTTCAAGTAGTCGCTAGTGAGATGTTTGAGTACGTCGAGCGGTTCGCAACTGTTGTCGTCGCCGTAGTCGATATCGACCGGGCCGATCGCCTTAACAGCGCGGATGGCGGCCTTGTTCAACTTTTTGTTGCGCTTTCCGATGCCCATCAACGCGCCGTTCATCGATTCGGCCACCCACATTTCCTCGTCATGGATTGTCTGTTGAATATGGTCGATTAGGCCGAGATAGAAATCATCGTCCGCGGCCGCAATATTCTTTTTCGATAGTTCGTAAAACAGTCCGTAGGCACAGCGGCGGCGAATGGGATCTTTGTGATCCTTCCATTCGTTGGCCAGCTCAAACGCAAACGGCGTTTTGGCAAGCGTGGCATCACAGGACGCGAAAACGTGGGTCAGCATGCCGTCTTGTAGCTGTTCGACCTGCTGTTCGGCTTGTTCGCGGGTGACCTGTTTCGGGTCGTCAATCAGCAGGCCGACGATTTTCGCGTCGTAATAGTCGCTTTCCCACAGCTTGAGGGCCAACTTGTGATCGCGACCGACCTGTTTGGAAAGTTTACGCAGTTGCGTTAAACCGATGCCGTAGCTTTTGAGGTTACGCGGTTTCTTTTTCCAGTGGGCGATGCCGCGTTCATTCTTGTTTTCTTTAAGGAGGGCCAGGACCTGAGTTTTCGTCATTGCCATTGTGTGATTTTCCCCTGACGGAAACCGTTGTTACTTCCAATCAGTCTACCGATTTGTCGGTCAAGATGCAGCAATTGGGGAATCCGAATGAGCCCTCGCTGGCGCGTCGGGTTGCGTGAAATGGAATCGTGAAACTTCAATCCTAATGCTTCGGGCCACGAGAATCGCCTTGCCCACGAACGTCGATAATTTCAATATCGCCTAGTCGCAAATAGGGTTCGTTTCGTTTTCTATCACGCTTGTGGCCACGGTTTCCAAGGTGCGATGACAAAGTTCCATCGTATTGAATGCGCCGCCTCCGACGTTGCGCAAAACGATCACTCCAGTCTGACTGGGACGATGGACAAAGGCCGCTGCTTTGTACCCGGTGACACTTCCGCCGTGTCCCAGAAATACGAGTTCGCGGCTTCGACTGAGGCGAAATCCGATCCCGTATCCCGAACTAAGATTTCCGTCAGACGAATGGACCCGTTCAAAATTTGATTCACGCGTTTGCCGACTGAGTACGGTCTCCGAACCGAACCCCAACTCGAATGCGAGGAATTTGGCTAAATCGCTCACTGTGGAATACATGGCGCCATTCGGAACCTTGTAGCCACGTCCGGAGTGCTGCTGCTCCGGTTTATCCCCATCGGGCTCGTCCTGACGAAGTTCGTATCCCTTAACAATCTGCTTTTGGATCAGCTTGTTCGGTTCAAATGCCGTCGAGTTCATTCCGAGCGGTTCCAAAGTACGCCGACGAACGTGCTCGATGTAGCCGTGGTTTGTGGCACGACCGAGGGCGGCCCCGAGAATTGCGTATCCGATGTTTGAGTATTTGTAGCGTGCACCTGGCTCGAATTCGAAACGCGTTTCAGCGAGGGCCGAAACCAGCACGTGTTCCCACCGCGAAACGGGTCCACGCAGATACGTCTGCAGATTGACCGGTTCGCGTGCCAAGCCCGATGTCATGGTGGCGAGTTGAATTAGCGTGATCGGCTGGGCATGCTCAGGCCGATCTTTAACGAGATCGATTTCCGGCAAGTACTTCTGCACCGGGTCGGAAAGTCGAACCGTGCCGTCCTCCACCAATTGCAAAAGCATCAAGCCGGTGAACTGCTTGGTAATCGAGCCGATTCGATAAACGTTTTCGTTTGTGGTTGGAACGTTATTTTCGATGTCAGCCAATCCGTAACTATTTGCCCAGGCTAATTTCGGACCAATGACGATTCCGACGGTACAGCCACCAACTTCCGACTTAGCCAATTCCGCTTGCGCCATTCGATGAACGGTGTCGATGGTCGATTGCAGCAGAGCTTGCTCTGCGCCATTGACGATTGGGGCTGTTGCGGAAAGTACCGTTGCGACGGCGCAGCCTAGCAGCAATATGTATCGCATGAGATTATTCAGAGGATGTCGTTGAGGAATCGAGAATGTCCTCCATCTTTTCACCTTGTTGCACATGAGACAAGAAAAACCAGGGAAGAACGTCCGCAGGATACCTTTGTGGCAACGGGTATGAGATTCCTGGATTCCCGTCTTCACGGGAATGACTTAATGGAACTCCACAAAGGAGTACGCGGAGGTTGCAGAGACTTCGAACGGCGAATCAACGCAATCAGACTCAACCGAGGGCTCCTCTCTGCGACCTCTGCGGTGACAAGTCTTTACAATATTCTGTTGAGCCACCGATTTGCCCGGATTCACACGGAATTTCTGATCGGCGTATTGCAGATCATCTGTGGTAATCCGTGTCGATTCGTGGTTAAAGCCCCGGCACTAGATTCCCGCATGCGCGCGAATGACGGGGTGGCGCGCTCGAGAACTGCGAAACGATGAAGAGATTTGCGGATGGAGCAGGAATCTTGATATTGGGGCTTCCTTCGCTGGCGCTTCAGACTTTTGTGAACGATGCCCTCACCCTAACCATCTCCCAGCACAACGAACTTCATCTGGGTACGTGGCAGGAAATGTATCCGAATGACGCGGCACAATTTCGTGCGCGACTGTACCCTGCAAACGATGTACCGGAATGTTTAACTGGCCGTAGGCCACGATCACCGTAGCCTGGGGACAACGTCCCCAGGAATTCAGCAGCGTAATAATGAGTTTTGGCTGCAAGCCATAATCAAATCTCTGGATTCCCACCTCCGCGGGAAAAACATGGTCTCAGGCTGCTGCTCAAGAACAAAAAGTCGTCGTGCAGATGCAATTTGTTGCAGAGGGAGAGGAGACTCAGTGCGCGACAGATAGGAATGTCTGTCCCACAATTAGGATCAGCTGAGACTAATTGGGCACTGGCGGAGCCAGTGGCACGCAATTTCCCAATGCGAGGTCGCTTCAGAGTTCCCGCCTCCGCGGGAATGACGGAATGGATTTTTACCACGGAGCCACCGGGGCAAGGAGATGAAGGAGTGAATGAACCACGACTCTACGCCATTCGGCGCGAATGAGGGTAGCCCTCACTGATCCCAGTGCGCTCAGCGGCTCAAACAAAGAATTCAGTACGCCACGCAGACCACGTAGCCGAACGCCAAACAATACCTTTCGAGAAGAATCGGCATGTCGCGCAAATCATTCCGCAACTGGAGTCAACACGATCTACTATCGAACAGTGAAAACGACAGGCTCTGCTTCCTGATCGAACTTGTGTTCGACAAGAACGTCATCAACTCGATTTGTTGCCTTATCAGCATCGCAACACCGACAAAAGAGTTTGACGACAATCATGACCCCGAGTATCGTACGTATTACACCGTGTTACGCTGACTTGTGGCCGCGAGAATCGCGTCTTGTACTACGATCGCTGGATCCGACGAGCCAGAAACGCCCACGAGAAATAGTAAATCGCTCGAATGCAATGGATTGCCCAAATGGTGCACCTTAAGAATTAAAGATGAATCGCCTGGTCCTCGGAGCCCCCATTTAGGAAACGCGATGTTCACAATTTACGGAAGTGGCCTCAACAAGACGTGTGAAGGATACTCCCGACGTGAGCTATTGCAGGTAGGAACTTTGGGAATCGGTGGGTTATCGCTGTCCAGCCTGTTGTCGGCTGAAGCCCGCTCCGCGTCCGGTGCATCGCTGATCAAAGATAAAGCGGTCGTCCTGCTGAATTTACAGGGGGGCGCCAGCCACATCGAGACATTCGACCCCAAGATGACGGCGCCGGCTGAGTACCGCGCAATGTTTGGCGACGTGAAGACCAAACTGCCGGGCGTAACGTTCGGCAGTCATTTTCCGGGGCTGGCCACGCTGGCTGATCGGATGGCGATCGTCCGCTGTTTTCAGCATGGAATCAGCAATCACGAACCGGCAGCGATACATGTCATGGCCGGGGGCAATCCCAGCAACACGAATATGGCATCGGTGTTTGCTCGCATTGCAGGAACAAACAGTCCGCGCACCGGCATGCCCAATTCTACGATTCTGACCCCTCCGGCTGTCGGCGACGAATACCAAGGGATAGGTCGCCGTTTCGTTGGGTTCATTTCTGACACGGGCACGCTGCCTCCCGCCTATCGACCGCTTGATCCGAGCGGCGGTAGCGAACTGATGCAGAATATGGAGCTGCGAATCCCGCAGAACCGGCTCGACGATCGGCGCACCTTGCTGGCCGGTCTCGATAGTTTCAAACGCAAAGTTGACGGTACTGATCTTCTTCGCGGAGCCGACCAGTTCGAGCAGCAGGCATTCGATGTTCTCGCCGGCGGAATTAGCAGCGCTTTTGACCTTGGCAAGGAACCTCAGAAACTGATCGACCGCTACGATACGAGCAAGTTCAGACTTCCACCAAAGCTGCAAAAGAAAAGCAGAGCGGCTTCGCCGAATTCTCTCGGTAAACAAATGCTCCTCGCCCGTCGCCTGGTTGAGGCCGACTGCCGCTTTGTCACCGTTGCCAGCGTTGGGTGGGACATGCACGGTAACCCGAACAATGTCAGCATCAGCAATGGAATGCCGGTGCTCGGTCCGGCTCTCGATAAGGCTGTCACTGCATTCCTCCAGGATTTGGAAGACCGGGGACTGAGTGAGAAGGTGCTCCTTGTGATTACGGGAGAATTCGGCCGGACGCCACAGATTAGCGAGACAGGAGGCCGCGGTCATTGGGGGGACTTGTGTACGTTGGCATTCGCCGGTGGCGGATTACCCATGGGTCAAGTCGTTGGCAGGTCGGACCGTTTGGCAGCTGCGCCCGAAGGCGAAGTCGTTTCGACAGCAAACGTGTATGCCACGATTATGGGCACTTTGATCGATCTTGCTGAACTCCGCGTCGCAAGCGACATCCCCACAGATATCGTCGAGTACCTCAACGCGAGCGAACCGATTCGGCAGTTAGCGTAGCAACCACAGGCGTCCGCAATCATTGGAGTTTCGATGGCGTGGCCATTGAGCCAATCCACCACGTCGCTCCAACCGGATCCGGATCGGCTGCGATACGGGACTTACTCGACAGGTGGGAGTCGATGCCAGACAGACAAGAATGTCTGTCCCACCGGTGTAATCGAGATTCTCTCACGCTAGCCCTCTCCCAGAGCAACGAATTGCATCTGGATGAAGACTTCTTGATCTCGATCCCTCGACCATGTCATTCACGCGGAGGCGGGAATCCAGGGATTTGAATATGGCTTTCAGCCAAAACTCTTTTCTACGCTGACGCAATCCTGGGGACTTTGTCCCCAGGCTACGGTGATTCTGGCCGTCGGCCAGTTCGACGTTCCGGTGCATCGTTGGTTGACAATCGTCGCACACCAAAGTGTACTCACCGCATTGGATAAAACTCCAACCCCGCGCGCAGATGCAATTTGTTGCGGAGGGAGAGGGAACGTAGGCGCAGAGTGCGGAGCGACGGATCGGCACTGCATGGCAAGCAAGCAGTGGCACACGAGCTGGGTGGCATGCCCATATCGCGCCAGCAGGATGGGCATGTGGTGTATTGCCCGACAGACAGGAATGTCTGTCCCACTGCATTATTCGAGTGCCCTCACCCTAACCCTGTCCCAGAGGGAGAGGGGACAAGAAAAATCGTTCGCGTTGAGCTTGGGAAAGGCGCTTTGCGTTTTTACGCGGAGCAGTCCTGTCAAACGCAACACGTTGGCGACTTACTTCCAGAGCTTCCACCAGGAGCGGGATTCGCCGGCGGCAACTCGCGAATCGGCCTGGCGACCCTCAGAATTGATCACACGGTTCTCAGGCAGCAACACACAACTAAGCGGGCCTTCAACGCCTCCCGTCGTGTCGAGCAGAATTCGGTTTCGTTCGATTTGCACCTCGGGGACACGCACGTGTCCCGAGACAACCGTAAACGGACAATCGCGTGGCACATTCGATTGCACGAGGCTTTTGGAACAAAGCCACGGAGGCCGATTGAGTGTGAAATCCTTTTGCTGCAAAATTCGCATTTGAATTTCAAACGGCGAATTCGGGTCGAGTCCGGCGTGGACGAACAAATACTTGGGATGCTCGACACGCCAAGGGATATTCGCCAGCACGTCGGTATGCTGCTCGGGCAGACGAGCTGCCAAATCTTCCAAATCACCGGGGGCGGCCCCGTACGATTCGAAGGTCGTCTCAGAATCGTAGTGCGCGACCCACCGTTCACCCCAATTGGAATAATCGGGGGTCGGAACAAGGTTGAGCGACGCGGCCATCGCCAATTCGTGATTGCCGGCGATCGCCGTAGTCTTGGGGTGCTCGCATAAAAGATCGCAGAACAGATCAAGCGCTCCCTTGGGATCGGGGCCGCGATCGACAAAATCGCCGATGAAGACCAGCCAACGGTCCTGGTAATCGGGCAGGGTCCGCAAAGTGTCGAGAATGCTGATCAGCTTCCCCGTTTGCCCATGGATATCACCAATGACTGCGACCGGACCTTGAATTTTCGATGCGAGTTGTGGCATCCGTGCTCATTTCTCCAGCGTGTTACGCTGACTTGTGGCCGCGATAATCGCGTTTCGCATTATGATTGCTGGCTCCCACGAGCCAGAAACGTCCACCAGAAAAAGTAAACCGCTCTAAGTTGAGTACCCGGCTCGGCCGGTTCAATTTGGCCGTACCCAAAAACAGCCAATGCAATCCGAAAATTTATGCGTCCTGCGCGGATTTTAACCGTTCGTCCCGCAAATGGACTGCTTTCCTTCTGCGTGAGCGGCGCGAATAATACACGGGAATTGTGGGCTGACTCAAGACGAACCGTCCGGAAACTGGCCGTGACTTAAACCACGGTCTTTCACTAGAATCCCCGCGTCGACTAAAATCCGCCGGCCGCCAGGGACCACCCGGCAAACGTCGTCCGGACAGTTTTGTGAAAACGGAGTCATTGATGCGCAATAGCACGTTTCTTTCGGCGCTTGGCGTCTGTTTATTGGGTATTTGTTTCGAAACGGTTTCGGCGGCGGATGCACCGGCCGTGAAAGATACGATGGCGTATCGTCCGGTCCAAAAAGATGTCGAATACGAAACGCCCACCGCAGATGAATATTCCAAATGCAACGTGAAGGTCGAGCGTTCGGGTAAGAATTCCGGCTGGGTGGTGACGGGACCGGCCGGTCAGCCGGTGCGACGGTTTATCGACACCAATGGCGACAACTATGTTGACCAATGGCGGTACTACAATCACGGGCTGGAAGTTTATCGCGATATCGACAGCGACTTTAACAACAAGGTCGATCAATCACGTTGGCTGAATACCGGCGGATCTCGCTGGGGAGTCGACCAGAACGAGGATGGCCGCATCGATTCGTGGAAGACCCTTTCCGCAGAAGAAGCCACGCGCGTTGCCATTTATGCGTTGGTCCAGAAGGACACACGATTGTTGCAAACAGTGATGTTGGGTAAAGACGACATC
Source organism: Planctomycetaceae bacterium (assembly GCA_028284485.1). GTDB lineage: Bacteria > Planctomycetota > Planctomycetia > Planctomycetales > Planctomycetaceae > JANQRQ01. The sequence continues at coordinate 7,507 of JANQRQ010000102.1, forward strand.
GCCGCGCTCGGAATTTCGAAGGAGTATTCCGGCAAGTTGCTCGCAGCCACGGGGCAACTCGATTCGAAAATTCGATCGGTGTCGTCGAGTTCTCCGGCGGTAACATCCGAAACCAAATGGATGCGGTTCGACAGCTCGATGCCGAGCGTCATTCCTGCCGATGCCGGCACGGCAAAAACCGATTTGATGGTTTATGAGAACGCGATGGCGATTGTGGAAACACGCGGCAAGACAGAACTGCTACAGGTCGGCGAAATGGTCCGTGTGGGCGACGTCTGGAAGCTGACCCAGGTACCGCGCACGTTAGAGGACAATCAGGTAACAGAAGGGGGCATTTTGATGCAACCTTCGCTGGCCGCCAACACGGCTGGTGCGCTGGTTGGAGATATCACTCCGGAAATCCAAAAGTTACTTGAAGAATTGCAGAAGCTCGATCAGAACAGCCCGTCCCCAACCGCCGGCCGAGACGCGCTGGCACGTTACAACAAATCGCGAACTGAGATTCTCGAAAAATTGGTCGAGGCCTCGCATACCGATGAAGAACGGGACCAGTGGCGACGTCAATTGATCGATGGTTTGACGGCGGCCGTACAGACGGGTGAATTCCCTGAGGGGATCAATCAGTTGCAGTCAATCGAGCGCGACATGATTCGCAACGAACTCGATTCCGATTTGTTGCCCTACGTCTTTTATCGCCGAATGCTGGCAGAGTATACGAAGGACTTACGACTGGCGACCGCTGAAAAGCGCGCCGATGTTCAAAAGACGTGGCACAAAAACTTGGATACATTCGTCACGCGCTGGCCCGATGCAGAAGACGTTCCGGAAGCGATGCAGCACCTGGCGATCGGGCAGGAATTCGGCGGCGAAATCGACGAAGCCCGCAAATGGTATCAAACGCTGGCACGCAAGCATTCCTCCACAACCGCCGGCATTCGGGCCGCCGGGGCATTGCGACGACTTGATATTGTCGGCAAACCGCTGACATTGTCAGCAGCCGGCCTCTCTGGCGGATCGGTCGATGTCAGCCGCTACCGGGGCAAAGTCGTGCTGTTGTTCTTCTGGTCGACCTGGTGTCAGCCCTGTACCGAAGACTTACCGCGCATGCGTGCGATTTATAACGAAAACCGTAGCCGCGGGTTTGAGATCGTCGGTGTGAATCTCGATACGACGATCGATCCGGTGCGACCGTTTCTGGCCGAGCATGATGTCCCCTGGCCGCAGATTTTTGAGCCGGGTGGGCTGGAAAGCGACCCGGCCAAGCAGTTTGGGATCATTTCGCTGCCGACGATGTTCCTGACGGACAAGACCGGGAAAGTGACGCACCGAAACGTGTCGGTCGACGACTTGAAAACACTGCTGCCAGAATTGCTTGGCAAGCCGTAAACTGGTAAACAGGAACGTATGGTTCCTTTGGGCATATTTTCCGGTTTCGGGCGCAAGGCTCGCGGTGCGATCAAGCGGCAGATTATCAGCCACCATCGTCGCTCCGGTGTGATTCTATTCAGCGATACGACGCTGCGCGACGGCGAACAGATGCCGGGTGCAACGCTCGAACCCGAAGATAAACTGCGCATCGCCAAAGCTTTGGAAGAAGCGGGCATTCATTCGCTGGATGCAGGATTTCCCGCTTCGTCGCAAGCTGATGTCGACGCCATCAAAAGCATGATTGGCGTCGTGAAAAAACCGGTGCTGACGGCGCTGTGCCGGACCGTCAACAGCGACGTCGACGCAGCCGACGAGGCACTGGCAGGCAACCCGCCGCATAAGCGGGGCGTCAGTTTATTTTGCGGCACAAGTCCGCTGCATCGGCGTGACAAGCTGCAAAAAAGCGAATCGGAAGTGTTGGAGATTATCTCAAACTCGATCGCCTATGCCGCCGAGAAGTTCGAAATCGTCGCATTCAGCCCGGAAGACGCCAGTCGCACCGAATTGCCGTATTTGTGTGAAGCGTACAAAGCAGCCATCGATGCCGGGGCGACAACGATCGGCTTTCCCGATACCGTCGGCTTCTTCACGCCGGAAAAAGTGCGGGAAACATTTCGTTTCATGCAGGACAACATTCCCAACATTGATCGGGTTTTGTTGGCAGTCCATTTTCATAACGACTTGGGTTTGGCGGTTGCCAATACGCTCGCCGGAATCGAAGAGGGTGCCAACGTCGTACAGTGCACGGTGAACGGCATCGGCGAACGAGCCGGCAACGCTTCGCTGGAGGAAGTAGCGATGGCGTTGACGCTGCACCAAGATCAATACGGGGTCACCGCCAAGATTGACACATCGAAGCTGTACCCGCTGAGCCAATTGGTGTCGGAACTGACCGGTGTTCCACTCGCTCCGACAAAGCCGATCGGCGGTGAGAATATTTTTGCGACCGAGGCGGGCATTCATCAGGATGGTCTGCTGAAAAACCCGGATACTTATTTGCCCTATCGGCCTGAACAGGTTGGCGCACCGGGGATTCGATTGGTCCTCGGGCGGCATAGCGGTCGCAGCGCAGTCGCGCATCGGTTGGAGGAGCTGGGGCTCGACCTGGATGACGACGGCGTCATGTCTGTTTTGGAAGGAATCAAACAGACCCCCAAGGGCACGTCGATCGACGACGACTTGCTGCGTGACCTCGCCGGGAAAATCGGCACGGCGACGTAGGCTGGCCAAGCTGTGGTAAACCGGCTCGTTGGGTGACGATTCTTGGCGTTTCCGGTGTACGCGGGTAGGACCAGCCTGAAGGCCCTCACCCGGCCTACGGCCGACCTCTCCCAGAGGGAGAGGTGACTACGTTGCTCGACAGACAGGAATGTCTGTCCCACTAGTTGCTTGAGTTGG
>JANQRQ010000113.1 GCA_028284485.1 Planctomycetaceae bacterium
AACCCGGAATCGGGCAGGGGCCGCGTGGCGATTTGTACGTCGACATTCATGTGAACGACCACCCCTTCTTCCAGCGCAACGGCAAGAACTTGATTTGTCGCGTGCCGATTACTTTCTCGCAAGCCTGCCTCGGCGCGGAAGTCGAAATCCCGACCATTAACGGACGTGACGACCACACCATTCCACCGGGAACACAACCCGGGGAAGTGTTTCGACTTGCCGGAGCAGGAATGCCCGACCCTCACGGTGGACGACGCGGCGACCTTTTGGTGGAGGTTCAAGTCGAAGTCCCCAAAAAACTCACCGAAGAGCAGGAATCATTGTTGCGGCAAATGGCCGACTTGGAACACGCCAATGTCAGCCCGCACCGCAAATCGTTTTTAGACACGTTGAAAGACTGGTTTGTACCGTCCGATGACGATGCCGACTGAAGCCCCGTCGCATCAAGGTAAAGGCGGTCTGCCATTCCACGAAGCACGTTAGAAAACCAGAAATTGTTTCAAAACCCGGTTGTGCTTGTTATTGAATCTGCCAATTCAGGAACAGCGACACGCAGCAGAGGGGTTTGAAACTGTTCGTAAAAAAGAAATCGAAACCTTTGGGTGTTACCGATGACTCCCTCGAAAAATCGTCCAGAAGCTGAACTCGAAAACACCGAACCATTGCCGGACGGCGGCGAAGATGCCGGTTCGCTCGCAGACCAATTGCAGCAGGCGCTCTCCGAACGGAACGACTACTACGACCAAATGCTGCGGGCCCAGGCCGAATTGGAAAACTATCGTCGACGCACACAAAACGAACTGGATCAGATGCGTCGCTATCAATCACTCGGCCTTGCACGCGATTTACTTCCTGGGTTGGACAATTTGCAACGAGCCGTCAAGGCGGCCGAAGTCTCACCGAACGCCGAAGAGTTGCTTCAGGGCGTGCAAATGGTGGCTGCCCAATTCGAGGAAATCCTGTCCCGCCATTCCGTCACACCGATTAGTGCACTTGGCGAACCGTTCGACCCCAATCGGCACGAAGCCGTCCAGCAAATTCCTTCCGGTGATCATCCCCCCATGACCATCGTCGAAGAAATCGAACGTGGCTACGAATTGCACGATCGGGTTGTGCGCCCCAGCAAAGTCATTGTTTCTTCACGACCAGCCGATGCGCATCCGATCGAGCCGACCCACGGTCCATCGTAAAACTCATAACAGCAAAGCAATCTCCGACATGCGACACCATTACGTTTGTCGATGAGATAAAACAGAGGCTTACCATGCCGACATACGACTACCAATGCGGTGCCTGCGACCACAAATGGGAGCTGTTTCAGTCGATAACAGCCAACCCGATTCGCAAATGCCCCGAATGCGGCAAGCTAAAGGCCAAGCGTGTGATCGGCCCCGGTGCAGGCATTATCTTTAAGGGCTCCGGCTTTTACCAAACTGACTACCGCAGCCAGTCGTACAAGAAGGGCGCCGAGGCTGAAAAGAAGGCCGTCGAGAAAAGTTCCTCGAAGTCCGATTCGTCGAAGTCAAAATCCGACTCCGGATCAAAAAGCTCATCCAGTTCATCTAGCTCGTCAAGTTCGTCGGACTAAAACGCTCGCGTCAGTTGTCGCCGCATTCCAGAGAACGCAAACGGATTTATCGTTTCGCAGCTACCGTTGGAGACCGTTTTTTTCCAGTAGCGAAACGATAAATCGTTTCTCTGTCGACCACACCATCAAAGCCTGAAACGCCTGCGAAGGAACTCAAGCGTCTCGTTAACGCTTCGTTGCCGCCGCGTGAGCATCTTCACGGTCATTCCCGCGCAGGCGGCAATCCAGAACATCTACGTCCCGTGTGCCACTGCTTGCTCGCTAGGCAGTGCCGATGTGTCGTTTCAGACTCAAGCTGGGGTCGGGCAACTACGTATTAGCTTCACATTCAGAACCACACTCGTGCACACGACGCGAAAAGATTCATCGATTCGCATCACTTACCAAGCCACCTCCCCCGCAGGCGGGGGAGGTGGGACGCAACAGCGTCCGGGAGGGGGCAACACTCAACACGCCAGATAATTCCACCTCAGCTGCATGAACACCAAACTCATAACTTTCGTAGACGTCCGCACCCACGCTTGGTAGCCTGATGCTGAAAGCTGAGAACGCTCAAACAATCCCAACGCTCAGATAAACTTGACATGATTCGCCGACAAACCTGCCCCGTCTGCCGCAAAAAGCTCGAAGGTGGTGCCGAATCAGAAACGTTTCCCTTTTGTAGCGAACGCTGCCGTCGCATCGACTACTTCCGCTGGAGCGATGGCAAATACGCGATCGTCGACCCACTCTCCCCCGAAGACCTCTCTGAAATTGACGAATCAGAATTTGACCGGGAATGAGTCAACGACTGGACTTGGCTCATCATCGACCGGCCAGTTCTCAATAATCGCTCACCGCAGCGGTTCTTCCCAGATTTCGCAATCCGGAAACGTGTACGAAAAACCGTACCAACGCGTAAATAGTTGCAGCGGCCGCGTTCCATCGTCCCATTTGGCAAACGGTACGGAATCCTCTCCAATTCGAATCGCAATCGACCGCCCGCCGATTTCGTCGTCGATCCCCGCGCCGATGTCCGCCTTGCGGTAGTACCGCCGAACGTCGTCGGCGACGACACCCAGCCCGATCTCCATTTCCGGCAATCGTTTGTCCGGCTCTCCCATTGTTCCACGAAAACCGGGCGGGAAGAACGTCGGAAATCGCTGGTGCGCCCAAACCATCAGCCGTCCGAACAACGTGGGCTGCGACAAGTAAACCGATAAATCCGGTTCGCGTTTGAGTGCCGTCTCCACGTTGGTCATTTCGATCGGCCAGTTGTCGAGCTTCGCCCCTTTCAACTCGCCATGCACCGCTTCGCCGGTAATGTGGTCCCAATACGTTTCAGTCTCGCCGTCCATCAACAAGACCAAACCATTGTAGAGTCCCTCGGGACCAAAATGATGCACGGTCCCGTTAACCACCGGCGTCAGACCGACGCTGCTGTTGCAGACCACTCAAAACGAAACCAGGTACGGCTCACCAGCCAACTCCCCTTGGGCGACATGATGATAGATCATCCGTTTTTTCAATAGCCCTCGCCGCTCGCCGGCCCGCTCGAAAACAATCAATTCGTCCTGCGGATCGATTCCCGCATGGCGCAACGCAATTCCATCGCCGTTCACATTGAACCGCTTAAATTGGTACACGCCTTTCAGAATTGCCCGATCCGCATCAAATTCTGCCATCGTCTAAAAGCGCTCCGACATTTGCTGGTGTTGCATTACCTGCAACTTCGCAATTCCGTGTTGCAATCCGCAACTTTGACCAACGCGGCCACAATCCGTGAGAAAGCTCTTCGCCATGCTGCGGTTATCAACCGATCAAATTAGCTTCTCAGTCAATCATGCGCATATCTTGGAAACCTCAACCATTCGAATTGATTGACCTTATTACGTGAATAGCGAGTTTTCATACGGCATGCATCTCGCAATATTCTCAGAACGACAATTCCGCCGCGTTTTGATCTTTTCAATTCCCCTCAAACGGGCTACACATTACATAGACACGTTGCCTGCCTCGCCTCGATGGGCAAGCAACTCGGCGGTCGAAAATTCGCCGGCATCGCAAAGAAATGATTCTTTCGATGCCGATTCGCAATCAGCCGCTGATTTTCACCGCCGCTTGCTTTAAGGTGTGCCAAAAGGATGATGGCCAAGCGCAAGAAAAAAGAACCGCCGCGCATGAAAAGAGAAACCTTCGACAGACTGCCCACCGCTCGAGAGCAATCGCGGTTCTTACGGCGGATGACACCTTCGGAAATCAAAGAACTCCGCATGGCCCTGCGGCTTAGTCAATCGGAATTCGCGGAGCGCATCGACGTCGACGACCGACGAACCGTCAAAGATTTCGAAACCGGCCGCGCACGTCCCGATTCGGCCACTTATGAAAAGATGATCCAACTGCTGAAGAAGTACCTCGGGCGGTCCGCTCGCCTACGCCGCTTGAACGAGTTGATCCACAATCGACCATCCGATTACTTCGATACCGTTTAGCGACCGCAGCGACCACCGGCGCTGCAATCCTTTGTTAATCATCTCTCGCTGATAGCAGGCCTTCGGGACTTTTGCCTCGATGTCATTCCGTCGCTTGCGGAATAGGGATTAAGGTCGCATCGCCCGAGTCGAATTCGAAAAACTGCAAATCATGGTCTTCGTTATCGCGGCGAGGACGCATTTCCGGCGATCGCGATGCACCGCGATCCATGTCGAAGCCTGCCGATCGCGGATCGACCACCACCGGAGCGGCTTCGTACGGATTATCCGAAGCAGAATCTTCGATGGGATTCTCTTGATCTAGCCAAGCCGGTCGTACGAGGTCGAGTTCTCCGAAATCAAATTCCTGATACGAAACCGGCGAGCTGGTTCCCGAATCGAATTCGTAGCTTCCATTCTCGTCCCTTGTCATGGGAGGCATCGGCGGAAGTGCAGCAGGGGGCACGTCCGATTCGACGTCGTCTTCAATCACGACATCGTCGGAAACATAAGCCGGCGCAACGATCTGAGGATGGAGCCCCTCGCTGACAACATCCGAACCGTGCACGAAGAAGTCTAACAGGAACGGAGTATAGCGATAATCTTTGCGTCGCTGGGCATCGCGATAGGCCTTATCGGGCCACAGCCCTTCGGAAAGATAAACGTCGCTGTATTCGAGAAGCGAGCCCTTCTCGTAGTGAACGTTTTTCACCGACAACGCGTACTCAACCAGTGTTTGATAGAACTTCGTATCGGCATCGGCCAACCGGCGTTGCGCTTCCAAAACAAGATCCAACGGTGCGTTATCTACTTCGTAAGCAGCCTGCACGGCCGCCAGATGCTGCTCCGCAGCCAACCGTCGATTGTAGTTGGTTTGGGTCACCAAGAAGGCACGGTGTGCATCGCCGATCGAATTACTCAAGTCGACAACGACTGCCCGCTCCTGTTCTGCAAGAATGGCTTTGTCGCGTGCAAGCAGCAATTCCGCATTTTGAACGGCGGTGTGGGCCCGGCGATACCCGAACGGAAACGAAAACTCAAAGCCCATTTGCCATTCTTGAAAGTCACCGTGCACCAAGTTGCCGATCGCGTCGTCAAACGTAAATGGGTTGGCATTGCTTGGATCCATATACTTCGTACCGAACCCGCGGAAGCGATATCGGCCAATCGCGTCGAGCTGTGGCAACAAGAAGTTTCGGCTGGCGATCAACTCTTTTTCGCGACGCTTGATTAACCATTTCTGGCGACGCAGTTCAACTCGGCGATATAAGGCTTCGGTCAAAACCTCATTCCACTCGAATACCACGGCCGCCCGCAATGGCTCGTCGATTGTGCGGAGCAAATCATCGCCATTGATCGGTAGACCCATCAGCAAACGCAGACGGCGCTCGGCGACATAAACGCCCGCAGTCCCTCGAAATGACCCGCCGCTGCTTCCGTTATAAGTCCGTGTCCCCTCCAACAGTCGACCGTTCAGCGCGTTTTGCACTTCTTCTTGAAATCGATAATACTGCTCGCGAGCCTGTGCTTCTTTTTCGGCCTCGCCACCGCGACGTCCGGCCAAATACAGGGCATGAATACTTCGCCACGTTTCCAACGCGGCATCGCGTGCTTTGATTTTGGCGTCAAGAACGCGATACGCAAAATACAAATCCCAATACGCGTTTTCGACATTACTAACTAAATCGCGTACACCGATTTCAAACTCGGTCAGGCTAATGTCATTATTCAACCGGGCAATCACGACACCGTTGTAAACTCCCGGGTCCTGGCTCGGGCCGGCGATTCGGTTAAACTCGACTCCGCCCCCTTCCAAAACCGGATGTCGAAACTCGCCGTCCAGCAAGACCGTGTAGGCACTCGGAAAGGCGTTCCCCGGTGCGTTGTTTGAATCGAATTCCGTATCCTTCCGCAATGTAAATTCGGTACCTGTCGCGGCTCGTTTTGTCAGCTGTGCCTGAACGACGACGGCATCTTGTTGCAGTATGCGAGTCCCGCCGCCGAAGAACTGGTTGTTCAATGCGCGGTCGTTGTTTTCAAAAAAGGTACTTGCAGCAAACGAGGCGTCAAAGGCGCTCAATGCGGCTTCGACCCCGAAACGGGGATCCGATTCTTGAATCGCGGGATCTTTTGTCGTAAGCACGACGTCCGGCGACCGCAACAACAAACCGCCCAAGTCGCGAAAGACCTTCGAAGTCGCCAACGTCAGGTGCACCGCTTCTTGCAGTGTGATATCCCGATACGCCGGCATCGAATCTTCAGAAAGTGTCATCGGAGGGGGCGTCGACGCCGTTCCAAAATCCTCCAGAACCTGCGTATTCGGGTACTCGATATGGGTCGCCACGTCGTCGTAAAACGTTCTATCGACATGCTGATGGACGGTCGGCTCGGAGCGCAATCCGAGACAGCCCGACATCGCTAGCGAAATCGATGTCAGGAGTCGAATACAGGTATTCGCGACTCCCTTCATATGGTGACGTTCCCGAATCGTTTTGGTTTCCAACCGGACTTTCGGCTTAGACCTCAGTACCAACTGGAATCCCGTGGGTGTCCTGTTCTTGTGTCTTCGATTCAGTTCCGTTTTTCATCACTTCGGACAACAGCTAACGGCCCAGCCCGGCAACCGGCAGTTATTGCTGGTTTTCGGTGCTGGCGCGGACTGTGGACCGCTTCATCGGAGCGCATAGTGCCTCCATCGGTCATTGATCGGATATTTTGCCTATCCTCCATAATCGTTATCACACGCACGACCAGAATTTCCGTCATTTTTTTGCCGACCGGTATCGGCGCCAAATCCGCCACGGGAGATGCGATTGGGGTCTCGAGGCTCCTCTTTCCCAGCTCGGGCCGGCAAGACGTATGATTTGCTCTCGTCGATAGATATGATGGAACGCGTCATGTCCGCGGAACCATCGACCGGCGCAAAAGGTCCAACCCTCCAGGCGGCTGAAAGTCTGGATGCGTTTATTGAACGCGCGCACAGCGCCCTCGATCTCGAGACCACCGCCTACGATATCGCCAACGAAGGCCGCCGTGTTTTAGGCTGCGATCGCCTCAGCGTCGCCATTTGCCGAGATGCCCAATCCCAGTTGGTCGCCATCAGCGGAGTCGACACCGTCAGCCGACGAGCCAATTCCGTCCGCCTTCTAGAACGACTGATCAACGCCGTTCTCGAAAGTGACCAAACGATTGCCGTGACCGGTAGCACAGAAAACATCCCCCCGCACATCGCCGGCCCCCTGCGCAAATACCTCGCCGAAACTTCCGCCCACAACGTGGCCGTCATCCCGTTACGTTTCACGACATCAAATCGCGATGGCAGCGGTACCACGAACAATGTCGGCGCGCTTGTCGTCGAACAATTCAACGATGATGGTTCGTTGCACGCCGAACAACGCAAAATCAATACGATTGTGCGTCACAGCACACTGGCGTTGAGAAACGCCGCCGAACACCAACAACAATCGTCCCTGTGGGCGCGCCTTGGTGGTAGGCAGTTCCGCCGCCGGTTGAAAAAGACACTTTTGATTCTTACGACCTTGGCCGTCATCGCAGCCTTGATGTTTGTCCCGACCGATTTCACTGTTGAAGGGACTGGCGAACTACAGCCATTGAATCAGCGGGATGTTTTCGCCGGGGCAGACGGCATCGTGAGCACCATCCATACGAACCATGCCGACCAGGTCCAAGCCGACGACTTGTTGATCGAACTGCGACGGCCACAATTGGAATTCGAAATCAGCCGCGTGCTCGGCGAACTGCAAACGACCCGGCAACGCCTGGCAACCGCGCGCACAGCCCGTTTGCAAACAACCGGTTCCACTCAATCCACATCGGTGGCAGTGCAGCAATATGCCGTGGCTGAAGAGGAACTGCGTCAAACCATCAAGAACCTCGAAAAGCAACGCGAAATCCTCGAATTGCAAACACACGATCTCAACGTTCGCAGCCCGTTGTCCGGGCAAGTGATTACCTGGGATCTCGAAAAGCGACTTTCAGCGCGCCCCGTTCAACGCGGACAACGATTGATGACCGTGGCGGAACTAGACGGTCCTTGGATTCTCGAGATTGAGCTGCCCGATCATCGGACCGGCCATGTCATCGATGCCCAAAAATCGCTGCAACCCGGGTTGGATGTTTCCTACATCATCGCCAGTAATCCAGAAGTCACACATCACGGTACTTTGGAATCCGTCTCGACGGCGACCGACTTTGACGAAACGGAGCGGCCAACCGTTACACTGCGGGTCAGCATCGATCGCGATGACATCAAGAATCTGCGACCTGGTGCAACGGTCATGGCTCGCGTTCATTGTGGAGAACGGTCCATCGGATATGCCTGGTTTCACGATCTGATCGACGCCGTTCGTATGTGGTTCCTGTTTTGATGGCGGAGTTGCTTTGTTCCTCAGCCGTATTTGGCACATATTTTGGCCTCGGTGATAACATGAACAATCTCAGTCGAATGATAAGTCGTGCGAAAGCCAGCTGGCATCTTAAAACGGGCTGGCTCGGTCTCTTCGTTCTCACTGTTTTCGCAACCACGTCGATTCAAGCGCAGGCCAGCGACATTCAACTGCAATCCGTGCTCGTCACGCTGATTGAGGAACGCGAAGTCCCTGCACAAGAGTTAGGCGTCCTGTCGGTGCTCGATATTCGCGAAGGCGACCTCGTCGAAGAGGGCGCTGTCTTGGGGCTGGTCGACGAGAGCGAAGCCAAATTGGCGGCCACGCAGGCAGAAATCGAAGTCGACATCGCCAAGGCCAAAGTCGACAGCGATATCCATGTTCGCTTTGCCGAAAAGTCGTTGGAAGTTGCCGAAGCGGAACTCCGGCGCGCGACCGAGGCTGTCGAAAAGTACGACAAGAGTATTTCAGCCACCGAAATCGATCGGCTTCAACTCGCTGCGCAAAGGTCACAGCTCGAGGTCGAGCAGGCTGAACACAATCACAGCATTTCTCGTTTCGAATTACGGGCCAAAGAAAATCAACTCAAAATTGCCGAGCATCAGCTCGATCGTCACCGCATTCTTGCGCCAATTTCCGGCGTTGTCGTACAGCTTTTTCGCAAACAAGGCGAATGGGTCAAACCGGGGGATCCGGTCGTTCGCATCCTTCGCATGAATCGGCTTCGTGCCGAAGGCTATCTCGATTCGAACTTGTTGACGGAGAACCTGGCCGGCCGCCCCGTCACATTGACGGTCGTCCTTCCCGGTCGTACTCCGGCGACATTCACTGGATCACTAGTCTTTATCAGCCCCGAGATTAGTCCGGTCGATGGCCAGGTCCGCGTTTGGGCTGAAATCGATAACCCCGAACTGTTGCTTCGCCCTGGACTCAAAGGCACTTTGACAATTCAGGCTTCTGCAGAAACACCCGAAATCACTGCGAAGAAGGAAAACGACTGAAAGCAGGAGTTCAAAATTGCTGGGCGAGGCTCCGGCCGAGCCACCGAAGATGATTAGACTTTTCTAATTCAGACTCGAGCACGGTCGATTGATCGTTAGCACCGTCGATTCATCGTTAGCACCGTCGATTCATCGTTAGCACCGTCGATTCATCGTTAGCAATCAGCACAAATGTCACCTCTCCCTCTGGGAGAGGTCGGCCGCAGGCCGGGAGAGGGAAAAACACGGAACATCGACCACCGAGTTTTCATCAAGCAGCATGACGAATGTCCCGAACTTGAATCAACCACAACGCAATGGCAACTAGGCTTTTGGCCACTCAGCCGCCCCAATGACCCAACAACCCGACGGCCCACAACCTGAAAAAGCGGAATCGGACGCACTCGACCGACCGGTCCCGCTGCGCTGTCGGCAAGATCTCGAAATCTGCCGACTGCGATTTGGGAAGAAGTATTACTGGGGCGTCAAAGATCCGATCTCGCTCCGCTACTACCATCTGTGCGACGAAGAATACGGCATTCTGCAAATGCTCAACGGTCAGGTGACGCTCCGCGACATCGCTGCCGAATTCGAACGTCGTTTTGCCCCCTTGAAACTGAGTTTCGCGAACCTGCAATCATTTCTGTCCAATCTGGCACACGAACGATTGGCCGTTGCCGATATCAGCGGATACGGAAGAACTTTGCTGGAGCACACCCGCCGCGCCAGCAAACAGGCGTTTGTCACCAAGTTGACAAATATCACCGCCCTGCGACTTCCCGGCTACGATCCCGAACCACTCCTCACTTGGTTGTATCCGAAATGTCGTTGGCTGTTTTCGCGGCCGGCGGTGCTTGTCATGCTGGCGATCATATTTAGTGCGCTCGGGCTGCTCTTCGCCCAACATTCGTATATGTGGGGGCGGCTGCCCGAATTCAACGCGTTTTTCAGCTTGCAGAATGCCCTTTGGTTGGCGGTGGCGATTGCCCTGACCAAAATCGTCCACGAACTCGGCCACGCGCTGACTTGCCGACATTTCGGCGGCGAATGTCATCAAATGGGAATTCTATTTCTGGTTTTTGTCCCCTGTCTCTACTGCGATGTCTCCGACTCCTGGATGCTGCGCGACAAGTGGCACCGCATGGCTGTTGGCGCCGCTGGCATGATTGTCGAATTGGTCATTGCCTCTTTGTGTACCTGGTTGTGGTGGTTCAGCTATCCCGGTTGGCTGAATTCGCTGTGCCTCAACATGATGGTTGTCTGTTCCATTAATACGCTGCTGCTGAACGGAAATCCGTTGCTCAGATACGACGGTTATTACCTGCTCGCCGATGGCATCGAAATCCCCAATCTCAAACAGCAATCGGCGGTCATCGTACAGCACACGCTGCTCAAATGGTTTACAGGAATTGACGACCTCAACGACCGCGCGGTGACCGACCGGCCACGTCTACTGCTTTTTGCCTATGGAATGGCTTCGATCCTTTACCGATGCTTTATCATGGTTGCCATCTTGTGGCTGGTCGATTCCGTCTTGGAGCAGTATCGGCTGCAAATCTTCACGAAGGTCTTGGCGTTTATCATGCTGGCCGGTTTACTCGCCGCGCCCGTTATGCAAGTTGCTGCTTTGGTCCGCGGCGGCGAACGCGGTTTGCGTGACCGCGTCAATTGGAGTCGCTTGCTGTTCCGATTGGGTTTTGTGGCAGCGCTCGCTTTCGCAATTCTGTTTTATCCTTGGCCCTATCACATCAAGGCACCTGTCTACGTCCAACCGCAAAACGCACAGCGGATTTACGTGGAAGAGCCCGGCCAACTCCTGAAATTCGCCTCGGCCGGTTCTGAAGTCACCGACGGACAGACTCTGGCGGTGTTACAAAGCCACGATTTACGTCTCGACATTGAGCGACTTCGCGGGCAAAAAGCGCTCGTCGAAGCCTGGCTGGCCAATGCCAGGATCGAACGCCGTTCCAATCCCGAATCGGAACAACAAATCCCCGCCTATCAGGAACGATTGGCCGACATTCAGCAGCAACTTCAGCGCCGTCTGGCCGATCAGCGCAAGCTGACGTTGACGGCATCGCGGGCCGGTACTGTCTATTCCGTCCCGGCCCGAAAATCGTCAACAACGCACGAGGAACTTCCGTTCTGGAGCGGGCGTCCGAATGACCCTCAGAACAACGGCTGCTTCCTGGAAACTGGCACACTTGTCTGCCTGGTCGGCGAGCCCGAGTCCCGCGAGGCCATTCTCTCCGTTGATCAATCCGACATTTCGTTTATCGAAACCGGGCAAACCGTTCGCATGATTTTCGATGAACGGCCCGCTGACATTCTCACGGGAACAGTCGTCGAAATTGCCGAAGAGCCGGTAGACACCCAGCGGCTGCAGGAATCGCTTTCGCGTGAATCGCCCGATGGGGCCCAGCGCAATCCAGATGCCACACCTGCCACAACTTACCTCGTCCGCGTGGCCATCGATGCCGCGCAATCGGCAGCTGATGTGCGGATTTGGGCCAGCGGCCGGGCCAAAATCGATGTGGGGCCGTTCGCTTTATACCACCGCTTGCTGCGTTTCACTCGCCGAACGTTTCGCTTCGAGCATTGATGCGAACAAGCAATTGCGAACAAGCGTCACCTCGCCCTCATAACGAATTGCATCTAAGCCAACAGTGTTGAACTTCATCTCTACCGCTGCCTATCGACTCAGACAACTTACTCCCCTCTCCCGCCGGGAGAGGGGTCGGGGGTGAGGGGCTTTGGAAGCCGAGCCCGAGACAACGTCATTCCCCAGGAAGCGGGAATCCATTTGAACGATGCAGGGGCCTCGTATTCGGGCCGTTCCCGGGCGGGAGCCAGGGAATGAGTTGATACCAGTGGTTACGACTCTTCGTCTCTCAATCGAAACTCTGTTTCCTGGACAATCTGGCTTCCCAACTGAACGATCCGCGAGCTCCACTCACCCGTCAATACATCTTTTGCCAACAAATGCGGATCTCGGCCATGCGGTTGCGCGTGCCGGAGGAAGATCGTTCCGCCGGTCGCGATCACTCTCGCGATTTCTTCGAGTGCCGACCGCAACAACGGCGTCCTCTCCACAATGACTCGCGAAATGCACTCGTCGCGAAAGGGCAGGGCGTCGGCACGTCCGGCAATTCGCCGTGGAATCGCCTCGCCTCGTTGCGCACCGATTGTCCGCAACGCACTCGGATTGACGTTCCAAGCTTCCTCGTGCCGCCCCTCACCACCAATATCGATAACAACCGCGCGTGCCATGTTCTCCCGACATTCTCTCGCTAAGACGATTCACTTTTACTCCTGGGCATTTCTGGCTCGTAGGTGCCAGCGATCATAATACAAAACGCGATTATCACCGCCACGAGTTCGCGCAACACGCTGTAAAACGACCCACCATCAAAGTGACGACCTTCCGCGCAGATTCACCGACGGGCGACACGATAGAGGCGGGTGGCTGGCGGCGCTAACCGACGCGACACAGTTCACACACTCCGAACGCGCCTGCTGCGTTGCAAAAACAAAAACCGCCCATAGCCCCAACCGATCAACAGCACTCCCCGTGTCACGGGACGACAAAGAACATTGCCGTGGTCAGGCCGCCTTGCACCAAGGCCCCTTCAAACGAGTAGGGAACCTTTTGGATCGCGTACGGAACGCAGCTTCCGGGACGGTAATGGCCCAATGTATACGTGCCGGCCTTGCCTCCCTCTGCCACATAGTAATACGGCACAAAGGGAATCCGCCCGAAAAAGCGAACAGCCGAAACGCCCGGCTGCAGCCAGCCGAAGTTGTAGCCTGTCCGTTCCAGCGAAACATCTTCGAAAATCAGCGGCTCGAATCGGATACTGGAAGCTTCCCACTCGATCCCGCTCGACGCCCAGTTTCGGCTCGTTCCGGGAAGGTGCGCCAAGGCCCCCTCCGCGCGAAACGCCTCGGCAGCAAAGTTCTCAGGCATTTCACCGCCGCTGGTCGCGATGTTGGTCGTTAATCCCGCAACGGGAACCTCGGCACCCAGTTGAGGCTCATCAGCCGCCGCCGAACCCATCGCCGCGATCAGCACCATAACAGCCGAACAACATCTCATTCGCGAAATCATATCCATCAGACTCGCAATCGATTCAGGAAAATGCCGGTTCTAGCCGCCGGAAAGGAATGACAGCCCTCGATCATAAAATCGGCAATGAGCAGGCCCATTAATCAGATTCTTTGCCAGAATCGGTTCGAACGTCCTAATCGTTAGAACCCGCAAAGATTCACTTTATGACATCGCACGATTCGAATTGGCACAGGTGCCACAGATCTCGCCGTAAAAACTGACCTCAATTGCCACTTCGCCAATTGACATTGCTCATTCGGACTTCACATAATCAGCCAAGATGCCCCGGAAATGGTTATCCTCAATCGACTTCCGCGAGTTGAAGCATGCTCCAATCAATCTACAGTTCACTCAACCGTGGATATTCCTGCATTCAGCGTTTCGCTCGCAAGCGCAATTTCAATCACTCACTCGAGCCGTCCGATCGGCCTGTTCGGCTGTTCGTGAGTCGTTTGGAGCAGCGGATGGTCCTCAGCGCATCGGCCCTTGGTGTCGTCGAAGCGGTCTCTGCTGAGCTGATTGACTCCGGCAGCCTCTATGCAGGCACTTCGGTCGAATCCGCAAGTCTCGAAGTCGACTTGTTCGGCCAATACGGCGAGGGCAACCATAACCCCAATGGAGACAGCAGTTTCGGACCGCTCAACTTCGGTGGTCTCGCACCTGTGGCCCCCTCGGCTGGTACCGTTCAAGGTGCTGGTTTAGCGTCGGGACTGGCGGCTACCACAGGCAGTTTGTGGTATGGCAGTGGGCCGAGCCAACCGACATTTGCTGATTTCGGCAACGGATTGCATTCAGCCGTTCATCATCAGAATCTCGGAACATTTTTCATTGACGTGTGGGATTCCCACCATGGTGGCAATGATCCGAACTCGAGTCTGTTCCAGTCGAGCGGGTTATGCGCTTCGCTCAAATCACATTTCGATTCGATTAAGGACACCGTCTCGATTAACCACGACGATGGAATCGTAACCATCGAATTCGACAACTACGGTGAAATCGTTCTCGACAAAAACGAATACACCCTTTCGTTTGACTTCGACCTCCGCGATTGCCAATTCACAGAGTACTGCGACTCGGAGAAATTCGACGGTACGATCAGTGGCACGTTTGCCCTTGTCGGTGACAGCCACGATGCGATCGCCGTAGTCGGTTCGGGACAAATCGGCGACGGTACATTTGACGTAATAGCCTATAAACAAGACGCTTACGGCACAATCGAGTTCTGCGGCTACACCAAGGAGATCTACGGGTACGACTCCTATGCGATTACCGAAACCGGTGCCGACGCCTCGGCAATTGAAGCGGCCGAATCGCCAAACACCCAAAGCTCAGCGACCCCATCGGGCGATCCGACCGGTCCACCTTCGAGTGCCCCCCAGACATTCGAACCATTCGACGCTTATCAGTATGGTTACGGGCCGCAGGAGTTCTTCCATCACATCAATCCGCAGAATCTGGCCGAAGAGGTGACATCCAGCACGGTTGATTGGATGCACGACCCGGTTCAGTTCTTTGAGCATGCACATTTGTTGGCAGTCGGTCATATCGATTGCGGATGGGATGCGGCACCAGTCGGAAGCACAGCAGGCCAAGGGCCCAGTGATGTCGCTTCGCCGGCCCAAGGATCAGCCGAAACGTCCGCGTAGCGTGCTTGCCGCCAGGCTGACTGGCCCTCTGATCGGAGTCTTCGCGACGAACGGACCGGCACCGTCCAGCCGCGTGAGGGAAGGGCCTTGAACGCTGATCGAAAGTTCAGATCACGCCCGAGCTAAGTCGGCTTTGAATTGCTTGTCCGGTTTCTTTCACATTTGGCAATTACGCAAAAGGAAACGGCTTGTTAAAGAAGTCGTAAAACCGTGCCCAGATTGTCATTTGGTTGATTGACTTTGCTCTATCGAAGTTTGGATAATCAGGAAACGGTCGTCGGTGGTCGTTTATGTGTCGGTGGTTATTGTGCGTCGGAAGTGCTTTTGGCAGTTGGGGGTTGTGGTGATCCCGCCAACCTGCGTTTGAGCACTCGGTTGCATCGGTCAGGCAATCGCAACCGGCCTCAATACCTCTCAGATTTTCGCCGTCTCGACAACAAGGTCGTGCGAACCGGAAACAACGCTGGCAGGAGGAGGTTGTTCATTCCGTTGCGCGACCGATGTACCCGTCGATAGCAGAAATCTTGCCCGATGCACCAAACGGCCACTTTGGGTATTCGCGTCGATTAGATGAGGGGAATGGGACCAGCAATAGGCATGCTGTCAATGTGATTGACATCCGGCTTCCCCCCGCCGCTGATCAATCGCAAGAGCCTAACTCCCGTCGTTGAAAGTTCGGTGACGTTTTCCGTGATCAAAACCGTCCGCCGATTACTGACAGACTGGCTGTTTCGAATCTTCCGGGTCGGAAGGTACGTACGCAGCTTTCGACGCGCCCGTCGCCTGCAGCCCCAGCAGGAATCGATCCAGCTATTCGTCCGCCGGCTCGAGCAGCGCGTTGTCCTCAGCGCCTCGCCGGTAGGAGTCATCGACGATCTCAGTGCCGATCTCGATGCCAATGGCTGGCTGACCATTGATGCCGGTGCCGATGCCGACGACCTCCAGGCCGATATCTTTAGAGTCGAAGGAGATAGCCAAACCACCGAAATCACCGTCAACGACCGCCTCGTGTACAGCGGAGCGACCGACCAGCTTTCGGGCATCACGATTGAAGGTTCCACCGACGACGACACGTTGATTGTCGACCTCAGCTCCGGTCTCGCAATCCCCATTGGGGGCTTATTTTACGATGGCGGCGACCCCGGCAACGATATCGACTCGCTCGTTGTCCTCGGGGCCGCCGACGAAGTCACCCACACAATCGGCGCGGTCGGCACCGGTTCCATCGTTACCGACGATTGGCAAATCCACTACGAGGATGTCGAGCCGGTCTCCAATCTTCTCCAAACGAACTCCACGCAGTTTGATTTAGACTCAATTGAGGACACGATTACCGTCACCACCGATGACGTCGATGGCCTGCTCAACATCGATTCCGACAGTTTCGACACCATCACCTTTTCCAGCCCCGTCGACTCACTCTCCTTCCAATTGGACGTCGGAGTCACCACAACGGCCGAATCTCTGGTCATCGACGACCTTGGTGATTCCCTCACCGGCACGCTCACCATTTCAGGAGATGACCTCGATTCGGTCCACTTCACAGGGGCAACGGACCTGGGCCCCGGTTCGCTCGATGTCACAGCCAATTCGATCAATATCGACGGCTCGCTTAGTTTCAATGGCGGCTCTATCGATCTGGTTGGTTTCGATTCCGTTGAGATCTCCGACACCGGTGCCATTTCAGGCAGTTTTCAGTCCGCCGAAGTCGATGCCCCAAATATCCTGCATGCCGGTTCCATTGTCTCTGCGGACGGTGCCGGCATCTTTTTCAACGCCGGCAGCGGCGGGACGCTTCTCGTCTCCGGCCTGATCGAATCCAGCAATCTCGATGTCGGAGAAACAGGCGGTACGATTCACCTGCTTGGCAACCATGTTGGCCTCTACGAGTCCGCACAAATCATCGCCAACGGGCATTCGGGCGGGGGGACGATTCTTATCGGAGGAACGTTTCAGGGAAGCGACCCGGGAATCCTCAACGCATCCCGTACGTACGTCGGAGGGGACGTCCAAATCTCGGCGAGCGCCACCCAAACGGGTGACGGCGGAACTGTCATCGTTTGGGCCGACGAAATTGCTCGCTTCTATGGCACAATTCTCGCCCGCGGCGGGGCGATTTCTGGTAACGGCGGTTTCGTCGAAGTCTCGGGAGCCGAAAACCTTGCCTTCGACGGCTATGTCGACACGGGAGCACCGTTCGGCGAAAACGGGACCCTTCTGCTCGATCCCGGCATTCTGACAATCACGGACCAACCCGCCGGATCAGGTTCTCTCGATGGAAGCGGCGGCACCGTAACGTTCTTTCAGAACTTTTTGGCCAACGAATCGGTCAGTGCAGGATCGCTCGAAGCACTCCCGGCTGGGACCGACATCAGCCTTCAAGCCGCATTTGGAATCGTCGTTGATCCGCTCACATCGGCTGGCAAAGGTGGCGTCGATGGCGAATTAACCCTCGACCAGAACGGCACCGTCAGCTTTGAAACAATCTCGGGCGGATTCTCGATGGATCCGACCAACAAGATCAATATTACGGGCGGTGCCAACCTCGTCATCAACGGAGGTGCCGCTTCCACAGTGTCGCTGGGTGAGGTGCAAACCACCACCGGCTCGGCCACGTTCACCGGAACGACCGTCAACCTAAACGGCAACATCAGCGTTGACGATCTGATCATCACCGCAACTGTGGTCAACATTGCGCCATCCGTTGTTGTCACAGTGACAGGCGAAGTCACCGGTATGTCTGAGGTTTCGATCTCAGCCAATGACGATACCGGAAATGAACCAGGTGGTGCCGGCAATAACGGCCAATACACCGTCACCATGAGTGACACCAGAACCACCGACACGGTGGTTGTCTATCGAATCTCGGGCGACGCCACTTCGGGTTCCGACTACACCGCCTTAACCGGAACTGTCACCATCGCAGCCAATACCAGTTCGGCTGTCATTGACCTCACCGTCCTCGACGATTCTGTCTACGAGCTCGGCGAAGATGTGAACATCGAACTAATCGCCGTCGCCGGCGGGGATACCGATGTCACCCTTGATGGCTCGGCCACCACCGCCACCGTCAATATTGTCGATGACGAAAGCGGAGTCGTTGTTGTGCGGCGTGCGGCCGGCACCGACGACCTTGAAATCCTGATCGGCGACACAGCCGATCTTAACGACGCGCTCGCTGGTAACTACACCGCTTTCACCGTCGTTGCAACCCAATCGATCACCTCGGCAAACACCAACGGCTTGGACATTTCGACCGGCACAGGGGACGACGTATTGATTGTCGATTTGGATGGATTCAATGTCGCCGGAATGGACAACTTCACAGGAACGATCGAGTTCGACGGCAACACTCAAGT
>JANQRQ010000118.1 GCA_028284485.1 Planctomycetaceae bacterium
GCGGTCGACCGGGCGCCTTTACTATGTCCCGGGGCGCGAAGATGGCCCCTTGATGCGGTTCGACCCGGAAGCGGGCGGCCCTCCGCAGCCAGTTTCGACTGGAGTTATTGGTGTACGCGCCGCGACGGAAGAGTCGCCCCAAGGATTTGTTTACACAGTTTCTCTCGGACAGAAGCAAGCCGACGCGACGTTGTGGTCTTTCAATACCAAGACCGAAGAGATCAACAAAATCGGCACAGCCGCAGTCGGCAGCCAGGCCTATGTTGCGTCGATCGACGTCGATCCGACCGGGCGATATTTGTATTACGTTCCTGGTGCGCACGGAGGAGGCGACCAAGACGGATCGCCGGTTGTTCAATTTGATACGCAAACCGGCACGAAGAAAGTTCTTGCCTTTTTGCACCCCTTCTACCAGCAAAAATATGGATTCACGCCGAAGGGGACCTATTCGACCGCCGTCGATGCGACCGGCGAAAAGCTGTATATCACCTGGAACATCAGCCGCGGTGGACGTGTCTGGGATTGTTGCGGAATGACCGTGGTGCACATTCCCGCGTCGGAGCGCGAACCATAGCGTGCGGCCGGCGGTCGAATACACTGATTGCTGCGCGTCAACGTGGGCCCCTGAATTCGGTCTGATCGTTGTCAGTTATGGCAACAAAACCGGGGCAAACAGCCGTTTTCTGGCGTTGAACGGGAACGGGGCGGCCACTACAATGCTCCCCGGTTAGGCTTTGGCGCGATCTCCTTTTTCTCGAGGGAGTTTCTGGCTTATGGGAGCCGGCGATCTTCGAGTAAAACGCGTCTTTCCCGGCCACGAATCAGCATCATACGCTGTAACCCTGCCGCCGTAGCTCAGTTGGTAGAGCGACGCATTCGTAATGCGTAGGTCAAGAGTTCGAGTCTCTTCGGCGGCTTTTTGGAAACTCCTGGTCTAAGGGGTCCACTTTCTCGGCTTTGACCGACGTGAATTCAGACGTCGAATGGCATGTCCACATCCCTGCTTGTTTCCGCAGTGAAAATCCTACGTACTGGAACAGACGGTGGGCATCTCTACATTTGTGGGCGTGGAGAGTTTCCCAGTCACGGTGAGTGCGATGTATTTGCCTACTTTTGCTCAAAGGAAGAAGAACGCCGATTCGATAGTCAATTCTCAGGTCAGTCCGTGATTCTCGAATTCGATGACTGGGAGTTTACTCGTGGAATCGGTGCCTCGATTCAAGAGATTGTTTCGTGGAGATTCACGTAGACGTGCTTCTATGCTGTGGCGGCGAATGGCAGACTTTGAACCTCGGTGATTGAGTCAAAACTGCCGACTGTCTCGATCACGCCATCAATCGCCTTGTTGCCCGATCGCCTTTCCTTTCAGCAGCCGCGACAGGAACGGGACGGTATTGAATCATGTGCTTTTCCCCCTGCCGAACAACAACCATGTTGAGCAAGGGGGTGACGATCAGCCGCTGAGCGTTTATCGTCGATTTACTCTCGCGTGACTTCGATACCGCAAAGAACCGGCATGGCCCCACTGCCTGTCTTGGCGATGATCGCGACATCAAGATATCGCGACACGCCTACTCCAGTAACTTCGACGACGGAGGTCTCGGCGGCAGCATCGCCGCTCGGTACGGGGACCAGTTGGTCCTGAACTTGCAACTCGTATGTTGCGTTGATATTGGAATCTCGAATATCTGGCGCGAGATGAAGGCGAACTTGATAGGTCGCCGGGTCGTCGTCTTCGCCCAGCAACGGAATGGAGCACTTCGCCAGGCCGCGAGCACCGGAAGTCGTAACCCACTGACTTGCGGGAGAATCAGAAATGGTCGCGTCACCATCCGAACTGAAGAAGCCACCATCCTTCAGGAAGTTGGCTTTGAGATCGATTGCAAGCGCAAGCCCCGTGTTATCTGTTGACTTGTTTCGCGGTTTGTCCGACGGGCGTGGCCAGGCAATCCAAAGCCTACCGGAGGGGTCCCGTCGGTCGCCGGGAGCGCCGAAATTCAGTGCCATGTGTTGTACCGGAGTTGTCGGCCCGGTCTGGCTGAACAGCGTCCAGGGCCGTCGCGGCTTGCGCGGTTCCATGACAATCGTCGATGCGATCGAGAATAGGCACGTGCAGCCGGCGCTAGCCTCGGGCATCACCACCAGTCCGTTCGTTGGGATTGCGTTGATCCAACATCCGAGTCGATGACCGGCAAAGTGTCGTGTCCCGGAATCGGTTTTCAAGTCGTAGAAACCGGTAAAGCCGCTGCGGAACATGAGTAAGTTGTCGCAGCCAGTCAACATGCCGCAATGGTGTCCCGGCCTGGCGATACTCCACGGCACTTCCTTGCCGGTGAGTGGATGCGATCGCATTTCCTGCTCGCCCGTCAGCAGGTCGAAGGCCCATGGTTCGGCAATAATGCGCTGCCCGATAACGATCGGGCGGTGGCGATAATTTGCGTCCTTTGCCCATAGCTTGTAACCGTCCGATGCGTGCAACGCGACGAGTCGGCGTCGCTCGAATTCGCCCGCGATGAACTGCTTCCAGTAATGTCCGTTAGCATTTGCGCCGCACAGCACGAGAATATCGTCGTGATACATCAGCGTTAATTTGCCACCACCTATTCCAACGTCGCTGCAATCCGTTACGTCGACGGGGCTTTTCCAGAGTATCTCACCAGATGGCGCATCGAGGGCCACCGCGAGTCTTACATCGAGTTTCTTCATCCGTTGCTCAGCTCGCTTCGCAGCTTCGCCCGTCAGCAACTTGAGTTCGCGCTTGTCTTGGCGAAGGATCTCCTCTCGTTGTTCGCTGGTGACGCTGCTGTCGATGAAAAAGACACGGTTTGGACCGAGTGCAATCGTTTGAAAATTGATGCTCTTTCCTTGATAAAGCCACAGGTGCTTTCCGGATTCGATATCAACTGCGAAAATTGCATCGGTTGCTGCGGCACCGGGATTGCCGCGCCGGCGACGCTGGCGCTCAATGATTTCGCGCGTGGTCGCAGTCCCGATCAACCGGCCATCGCGTACGGCAAGATAGCCCCATTCATGCGTATCGCTGTCGATCGCTGATGGCAACTCGTAGACGGCACGCACTTCACCCGTAGCAGCGTCGTGTGCAATAACGCGATCACGAACCAGGTGGAATAGACGGTCGTCGCTCGCTGCAAGGTTGCCTGGCGCAACGTTGTTGAACACTCCAGTGCGGAGGGCTTCCGGATTCTTCACTTCCCACAGAAACAGCCCGTTGTAGACATCATAGGCCATCAAGCTCTCTTCGCCCTGCACGAACATACGTCCATTCACGACTAACGGCCCCACGGCACCTTGATGCCGTTCGACCATCAGCTCCGGGCCAGGGTCGCCGTACCACAATACGCCAAGACCACCCTGCACAAGCTTATCGCCGCTACTGGCAGTGTTCCCGGGATCCGCATATTGATGCGACCAGTTACCGGCCCCGGGTAGAGTCCCGCGCCGCAACGTGACCCAGCCCTCCTCCGCCTCCACGGTGCATTGATTAATCAGCCCAGCATGTTTGATCCATCCGGTGGCGGTCGCGGTGTCGGATCCTCGGAGGCAAATCACTCCTCCGGCTGGCTTGAGATGTCTTGCGATCGTTTCTGGCGATGACGGCCACGCGCCGGTTCGAACCTGTCGATCGGAAACAATCATGTTGGCAAAATAACTCGAGTATGGCGTCGAGGCGGCGTTCGCATTGTGAATAATCACGCGGCTTCCATAAAGGCCCGTCGAAGCAATTGCGCGCCTCGATGCGGCGACCTTCTGCTCGTCGGCTTCGACAGCATAGACTCGCAAATCGCTGTGACGAGCAAGCTCGAACGCCAGCCTTCCATCGTCGCTATCGAGGACCAGGCAAAAGCCACGCGTGACTCCACTCCGTTTTAGAATCTGTTCTGCTGCGTCTCGATAGACCGCTGTCCACTCGTCCTCGGGAAATGGATCGGACACGCCCGCAGCGTTTCGTGAATTCGATGCGTGATCCAACGTTGCATTGCTGAAGGAATAGAGCTGCCCGTTTGTTGTACTGACGATCAATCGGCCGTTTGCCACAGCGAGACCCTTTGCCTCACCGTCGACTTCCGCTCGCCAGACCTGTTGACCACTTTCGCCGTCGTAGGCGAGTACCTCGTTCTCGCCGCCTACGATGACATGATCACCGGCGACAATCAATGACGAGTTGGCAGTCGCCGGTGTTCGCCAAAGTGTGGTTTGGTCATTTAGCGACCGAATTCGTTGGCGCAGTTGTTCGACGAATTCGTCGTATTGTGCATCATCGATTTCGTTACCGTACAACTTTCGAAACGACTGACGCTGCTCATCAGGTGCAAGACTCGAAGTCTTGCTGTTTGTCGAAAACGACTTGTCGTCGAGTCGTGCCACGTAGCTGCCGGTCGTGACGTAGCTTTCCACTCCGGTCCCGGCGATGTGCGCACCGAGACTGAATAGTTTCAGCTTTCCATTCCGCATGATGGCGTTCGTGCCGGCGTCAACTCCGGACGTTTTTCCAATGTTCGTGCTGGCGGCATCGGCGGACGTTATTCCAACTTGCGTGAAGTCTGAACTGAACAATCGGCCGGTCTTCCTATCAAACGATTTGGGGCGCGTGCGCCCCGATGGGACGTAGATGTGATAGGGCGAGGCCAGTAGATAACCTTGAGGTGAAAGGTCTTCGCGCCCGGCTTTTGCATGACTGATGTGATCGTTCCGCCAAAGGACCGTTCCGTCCTTGGCATCGACAGCGCAGACATAGACGTTCTCGTGTGGAAAGATCCCGGCTCCAAAGTAGGCAACGCCCTTATCAACCAGGATTCCCGTGCGTACCGGCCACCGTGAGATCATCTCGCCACGTCCGATAAACCGCTCATCTTGTGGGCCCGGTCGATACTTCCAAATCAGTTTCCCATTGCGGGCATCGAGACAGTATCCGAAACCATCATCCGATCCGACATAGAGCCGCCCGTCGGCCACGGTTGGAGCAAGGTGTATCGGCGCGCCTGTGAAAAAGCTCCAATGTTCAATGCCGCTTGACGCATCGAAGCAGTGCAGCTGATGATCGATGGGCGAGCCGAAGTAGACGCGGTCGTCCACGACTGCGACTTGGATCGCATTGTCGAAGCGGATGAGATCAAAAAAGTCGCGACCCTCGACGGACTGATCCACGGCCGCCGACCACGCTCCGCGTAGCACACCAGGGGATTGGTACTTCCAGTCTTGTGTCAGCGGAAACAATAGCGTTTCGGCCGTTGCGCCCGATCGATCCGAATCGTGCAGGTAAGTTGGCCAATCGTCGGCACTCGCGACTGCTAATGAGCTAAACAAAACTGCCAACATCAATCCGAGCATCTTCATCAAATGACCTCTTTGCGTCGACATGGCTAAAACAGTTAACGAATTACCGTAGCCGGCACGGTCTCGCGGGTTTCGACAAACGATAGAACGAAACGTGGTTGTTGCGGGCACGCAAAAACTTCATACGCCGTCATCCGGGATTTTCCACTTGGATGTACCTGAAACAGCTCCAAACTCCGAATGTCGCGTATTGTAACCGCATGTATCCCCGTGAGGCAAAAATACTGAACCAACTTTCCACGCATGTCAAATTCACGGACCACGACCGATTCTCGTTGTCTAACTGATCGGGGATGTTCAATGAACTTGTCGTGTCAACAACCGTGTCAAGTAAAACGCGACTCCCGCTGGCATATGAAAGCCAAACAGGAATCGCGAAACACTGTATTTTCAGGTATTCAATAGGTAGTCGATACCTAGTCTGCGCGCTCTAAGGAATTCGTAATGCGGAGGTCAAGAGTTCGAGTCTCTTCGGCGGCTTTCTCTATGCGCGATTCCCTGAAACGTCGGGGCCGCGACCGCATTTCTTCTTGCGATCATGCGATTCGACGAGCCCGTTCTGTGCACGAACGATTGAAAGCTGCGTTGTCCTTCAAGACATGGCAACGTTGCTGCCGTTTCGCAGTCGTACGCTTCCGGGGAGGTCTTTAAGACGATGGGTAACCCGCTTCCCTGTTGATACCAGTCGCGCCGGTAGCGCCCCTGAAAAATTCATGGGCAAGCAATACGCGATTGAAAGAGTTCAAGGCGGCCAATGTGGGTCGAGAAACCGCTGTGCGCCCGAGAGATAACACTCCGGAAGCTGATGTGCTCGAGCGGTTTCCTTTTCCTTGTGGGCGTTTCTGGCTCTTGGGGGCCAGCTATCTTAGAACAAAACGCGACTGTCGCGGCCACAAGTCAGCGTGATACGCAGTCGAACTCTGAATTCGGAGTGCCAAGTGGAGATTCCTTCGCAATCCCCATCTGCAATCGGTATATTCGTCTTATATTCCCTATTTTTACATATGGGATGTTCAACAATTTCAGCGGGAGGGCGTTATGAAACGAATGTTGGGGGGATTGGTATTCGCGTTGGCCTTGATATGGGGGACCGAAGCCAAAGCTGCACGCGCGGACACGTGCGTTTGTGTGGAATACAATCATGGAAAAGCGGGGTGGAATACGCTCTGCTTTAGTGAACCATCCTGGGGCAACCATTTTGTGCAGTGTGGGTATGTCGAGTCGCTGAATTTTGACCAAACGCCGACCACCGATAACTGTCGGTTGTGCCAGGATCCCGTTGGCACTTACAAGTATTATCCCTGGTACGGATACACCGAGTTCACAATTTCCGGATGGACCAATGACGGTGGTTACGTCCAAATTGTTGGATGTATTATCGGCAACGAAGTCATCGGCACGGCCTTCTACTACAACCACTGTATCTTCGGGACTGGGAAATACATTATGACGTCTTGTGACGATGTGCCTGTCTAGTCGGTCATGCGCCGTACTCGTCGCAGTATTCCTTAAGTCGAATTTCGAATCGAAGCCTTTTCGCCAATGCGCGGAAAGGCTTTTTTCGATGTCGCAACGTATCCTGTTTGTGGAACTGAACGATCGCGGGTAGACCAAATTTCGACGAAGGCATTTACGGCGTTTGAAGTCGATCGATGTTTCAACCCGCCGACTCGATCACGTCATCAATCGCCTTCCTGCCCGATTGACTTCCCTTCCAGCAGCCGTGCCAAAAGGCCCACCGTACTGAATTTGGTGGTTTCGCCCTGCCGGACCACAACCATGTTGAGCGAGGGGATGACAATCAGTCGCTGGTTGCCTGCTCCATTGGCCGAGACAGTATCGGCGGGCATATTGAAACCGCCCTGGGGTTTGTTGCCGCCGGGCAGCCACCAGTTCAGTCCGTACCGCGGGTTGGCCTTCGATCCCTCGAAGACCTGCGGCAAAGTGTCCGACGGGATCAGTTGTCTGCCGTTGTGTTCGCCTCGGTGCAAAATGAGCTGTCCGAATTTCGCCCACTGACGCGCGGTGAGAAACGCACCAAACGGCATTTGCGGATTCCCCGCAGCATCGCGTGACCAGGAATCGACCTCGAGGCCGATCGGGTCGAGAATCTTAGCGTGCAAATACGCCAGCGGATCGGGGTCCTGCCCGTCAGCTTCCAGCTTCCGCGACAGGAACTCGCCGAACGAGAACAAATGAGCTGCACCGTATTTGAATTCCGTTCCGGGTTCGTGGTTGGCGGGAACGCCAAGGGCGTATTCGAATTTGTTCTCGGCTCCCGGGCCGCGCAGCACATCATTGGCAGGAAAAAGCCCAGAGGTAAAGTTCAGCAACTGTCGCACGGTGATCTTCGATTTGCGTGGGTCTTCTTTCCACTCGGTGATCGTGTCGGAGACCGTTTCGTCGAGTGTCAACAACCCCTCGTGCTGGGCGACGAGCGCGAGCGGCCCCCAAAACGATTTCGTCCCCGAAGCGAGCCGGTAAGAGGTTTCGGGCGTGTAACCTTGGGTGTACTGTTCGTAAACGATCTTGTCGTTGATCATCACTAGCAGCGAAAAGCCGTTGTTCTTTGCGGAGTAGTCGGCGGCGAGATCGTAGTTTTTCCGCTGCTCGGCAGTGAGTTCGTCACTCGCAATGGTCGTCGGGGGTTGATTCGGGTCGATAGCACCGCGACGCGAGGAACGCCCGGCAACAAACTCGCGAAATTCCTTTAGTGTGACCTTCGAATCGCTGTTGGTGTCGGCGACTTTGAACGATTGCTTTTGAGGGGTCTCATCGATGGTGAGGGAACCATCATTGTTCTTGTCGTACCGGTTGAAGTTCCGCGCGACGGGGTCCGTGGCATCTCTTGTTGATTGAGCGAACGCCGAGGAAACACTGAGTACGAGCAGCCCGACCGCGAGAATAATTCGATGAGCATTCATGCGATGATCCTTGGATAAATGGGAATTGCGTCGCGTCTAAAACGTTGGCATTTTTTTCGTTTTCAGTTTCACAGTTGAATGCGTTGTTAGGTCATAAGTTCGAGCCACTCCTCTGGATACAACGGCATCCAGAAGTCTTGGTACCACAGCCAAGCGCGGCTGAACCAATCGGAATTAGAAAACATCCGATTCAGTGGGGCGTAAACAATACTTATCACCTTTAGGGAAGATTCATAGGTCCATATTTCATACTTGATCCCGTACAGCGCTAGAATCACTACCGGCTGCGCGCTCAAAACGTACAGTACGAGCAGCAACAAAACGCACACCATTGGAACAACCATTGACCGGCGTTTTTTGTTTTCGAGCTTCATGGCCGGCGGCCCTGCTTACACTTTATACGCCATTCCGATCGAATCTGGGGCAGTCGGTTGAAACCCGAACTTGGAATACAACGCCGGAGATTCTGCATCGGCAATGAGGGACACGTAGGCCGACTGCGGCGCGTGCTCCTCGATGTAGCTCATGATCGAGTCCATAATCAAAGTTCCGAGTCCCTGCCGTTGGTAATCGGGGTGCACAGCAACGTCGACGATCTCGAAATTGCAGCCCCCATCGCCGACAACCCGCCCCATCGCGATGAGACTTTTCCCGTCCCTGATTGTTGTGCAGAACAAGCTGTTTGGCAGACCCTTGGAAGCAGCGTCTGCAGACTTTGGAGAAAGGCCGCAGACGGCTCGAAGTTGCCGGTATTCTTGGATCGCTGGTAATTCTGAACGTTGATCGAAACTGCGATTGCCCATAGAGATTCGCCGATCAGATGTGTCGCGCTGTTGGAAGACACCACGCATGATTGGCGGGTGCCCCGGCCGCTTCCGGCCAAGTGCCGACGGCACAGGAACCTTCTCCCTGATCGTTCAGTGTATCAGTTTGCGGTGAATGCAGCATATGCTTTCATACGCTCCCATCACCGGATCAGAAATATCCACGACCAGCCGCCAAATTATCAATCAGCAAGGATAACTTGGCCAGCGCTGCACTGACCGGGAATCGAACAGAGATTGAATGCTGAGGAACGGGCATCTTGTCGATGCGCGAGCCAGCCACAAGTTGGCCGGGCTACCCTACCCGTTCGAAACGTCCACCCGAATTGCTGCGATGGAGTTGGCTAGCTTCATTCCAACTGAGATTGAATATGCGGGAAAACGCCTCCACCAGTTGTTAGACTGCGGTTCGTCAAGTTGGGCCGTTCACACTCTCAGTCGACACTCTTATAGAGGTTCTGAACAAATAATCAGACTATATGACCATTCCTGATTTCCAAACGTGTATGCTGCCATTGCTGCGAACAATTCGCGATGGCAACGAATGGGCGCTGAAGGACGTAACCGAGCACCTTACTGTCGAGTTCGGGCTCTCGGATGACGAACGGGACGCAATGATTCCAAGTGGAAACACGCGAATCATTGTCAATCGGGTCGGATGGGCAAAGGCCTATTTGAAGGAAGCAGGACTTTTGGAACCGGTACGCCGTGGGGTAATCAAAATAACAGAGCAAGGAAAGGCAGTCCTCGCAGAAGAACCGGAACGGGTTGATATGTCGTTCCTAGAGCGGTTTCCGTCGTATATTGAGTTTCGTGACCGGAAGGGTAAGGCGAAAACGAACGATTCACCGACAGAAGTGATCGCAGATGCATCGCAAACTCCTGATGATTTGATGATCCAAGCCTATCAAGAGATGCGGGATGCGTTGGCAGAAGAACTATTGCAACAGGTTATTGAGATGTCTGACAAGTTCTTCGAGAGATTGGTTGTCGACCTACTTGTTGCAATGGGGTATGGCGGGTCGATTGAGGACGCCGGAAAGGCCGTCGGCAGAAGTGGCGATGGCGGCATCGACGGTGTCATCAAGGAAGACAAACTTGGCCTAGATGTAATTGTCCTGCAAGCCAAGCGCTGGACTGCAAACTCGGTCAGCCGTCCCGATATTCAATCGTTTGCAGGCAGCATGGAAGCCTTCCGCGCGAACAAAGGGGTTTTCATTACCACGTCCACATTTTCGCGACCGGCAGTGGAGTACGTCGAGCAAATCCAACGAAAAATCGTTCTGATCGACGGTGAGAGGTTAGCGAATCTGATGATTGACCACGGGATTGGTGTCTCGCCATATCGGTCGTTTGAGCTGAAGCGATTCGATTCGGATTACTTCCAAGAATAGGTTTTCGGGCTGTAGCGATTGGATTTAGTCATTGGAGCATTTATTGCACATTTGGTTCGGCACATAACCAATCGGGAACATGATAGGGACAAGTAGAATGTCGTCCAGAAATATCGCATGTCTGGTTTCGGCGATGGTTCTTTCCTTGTGGTCAGGCATCCTCGTTGCCGAGGATTCGCCGTTGTCGTTCACGCCCGAGGCAGAGGGTCGACGGGAAGTTTCCGTAAAGAGCGAGAACGAAGATTTCGAATGGCGGCTGCGAATTCCTGAACGCGTTTTCTGTGATGAAGGGGTGCTGGTCGGCCATGATATTTTTCGCGTGCACGAACGGGTGACCTGGTCGCGGGATAAGAACAACAGGCTGCAATTCCGGCGTGACAATCTTGCAGATACAGCCCGCGAATCTTATCCCATTCGCATCGAGTACGCGCTGGTGATTGAGCCGCAAAGCGACGGCGCCAAGCTGCACCTCACGATGAAGAACATCGGAAAGAATACGCTGCATAACGTGACGGGACATATCTGCCTGGGGCATTTGAGCGATCCGTTCCGGGACCCGGTTTACGAGCGGACGTATATACGAGCGGACGAAAAGTTTCTGAATCTGCATGAGACCGGCCGCGGCAGCGACCCGATCCGAGCCCATTACCGCATCCGCAATCAGCCGGCGATCAAGATCTTCGACAATCCGAACAACCGGTTTTGGGGGCCGCTGTCTCCGGAACAGCCGGACAACGGGTTGATTCTCACGCAGTCGAAATCGGGTAGCAGAATCGTCGCGCTGTGGTTTGATCCGGCGAGCGAAGTCTTTCAGAATTCGGATGAGCCGAATATGTGCATTCACAGCGATCCGACGTTCGGCGACTTGGAGCCGAACGAGTCGGTGACGGTGACCGGCCGGTTGATTCTGTTTGGGGGCGATTTGAAGGCCTTCGAGTCGGCGTACGTAACCGGAGGCAATTGATAACGACGCCGCCAGGCGATCTGGAAAAGATTCGATAATCGCGCGTCGATCTGCGATATTGGTTTAAACGAATTGCGAAACGATGATTCGGTTGGGCCTCTCTGCAGGAATGATGTGGAATATTTTTTACCACGGAGAACGCAGAGAGCGCAGAGTTTTGAAACTGCGAATGGACGCCGATTTTTTTGGAAACCGGGGCTTCCTTCGCTTCGCTCTGTCCAGCCCCGGCCACACTGTCGCTGTCGTCATTTCCACGAAGACGGGAATCCACTGGTTGTTTGTACTCGATTAGGCCCCGAGATTTTTAGACGAGGCAAGAGCCTCGCCCTCCCAATTTGCAGACAGGCACTCCGAGGTTATGGCAATGAGTTGGCCGTACAGTCGCGAATTGACGCATTGCTTAGTCGTCGGTGTCCTGTGCTCTGGTCTGTTTGCCCAAGGCTCGGCTCATGCAGCTGATGAGGTTGTCCGCGCAGACGACCGCCCAAACATTGTGCTGATCATGGCCGACGATATGGGGTATTCCGACGCCGGGTGCTACGGCGGCGAGATTGATACACCCAATATCGATCGGCTGGCTGCCGGCGGATTGCGATTCACACATTTCTACAACAATGCGTTGTGCGGGCCGACGCGGGCGTCGCTGTTGACCGGGCTCTATTGTCAACAGGTGGGAATTCGTGGGCACCAATGGACCGGGCGGCGTGATTACAGCCGTTGCGCCACGATTGGCGAGTTATTGCAGGCCGCCGGTTACCGGACGATGCTCGTCGGCAAATGGCAGGATCGGGATGTCGCCAACCGTTATGGATTTGACCGCTACTTCGGGATGAAAGCGGTTGCGCCGATCAGCTACTTTCATGAAATCACGCTGGATTCGTATTTTGTCGACGAGCAGCAAGTCCATCCGCCGGACGGGTTCTTCCTGACCGATTTGTTAACCGATTATTCGCTGCAGTTTCTCGACGAAGCGCTAGCCGGCACGCAGCCGTTCTTTTTGTACGCGGCGTATGTTGCTCCGCATTGGCCGCTGCATGCCCGTGAAAACGACATTGCCAAATACCGCGAGAAATATTTGCGGGCTGGATGGGATTCGTTGCGACAACAGCGGTACGAACGGCAGCTCGAATTGGGTCTTGTCACGGACGATTGGCCGGCTGCATCGCGTCCGGATGAGGTCGGGGACTGGGAGACGGAACGGTACAAAAAGTGGCAGGCGGAACGAATGGCCGTCTATGCGGCACAGGTCGAATGTCTCGATCGAAATATCGGGCGGCTGCTTTCGCGATTGGAAGAAGCGGGCGTGATGGAAAACACGCTGATTCTGTTTTTGTCGGACAACGGTGCTTCGAAGAACGGTGGAGCAGAGCCGACGGACCAACCGATGGTACCGTTTGTTCAAAACCCGACGTGGCGGCTCGATGGCGGTCAAATACGGCCCGGCAGCAGCGACCAGGTCATGCCAGGGCCGGCCGATACGTTTGCCGCCTATGGCCCGGCTTGGGCCGGCGTGAGTAATACCCCTTATCGCGATTTCAAATGGACGGCGTTCGAGGGGGGCATCAACACGCCCTTGATCGTTCATTGGCCGCAGGTGATTGATGTCGGCGGCAACATCACGGGGCAGTTCGGCCATGTGATGGATATTCTTCCGACCTGTTTGGATGTGGCCGGTTCGAAGTACCCAGAGACATTCGCGGGACGAAGACTGCTGCCGTTAGAAGGTACGAGCTTGCTTCCGATTTTTCACGGGGAGCAGCGGGCGGAGCCGGAAGCGCTGTTCTGGTATGTGCGCAGTCGGGCTGTCCGTGTCGGGCAATGGAAGCTGGTATCGCCGGATGAGCGCTCGCCTTGGGAATTGTATGACCTCGAAAGCGACGGTACTGAACAGCGCGATCTGGCTGTGGATGAGCCTCAGCGCGTGAAGGATTTGTCGGATCGCTATAGTAAATGGGCGAATCGTGTCGGCATTGAGAAGTGGGCCGTGTCCGGAGATTAAAGGCCCAGACAAGGGGAATGTGAGATGCAGGTGAAATCCCGCCGAATCAGTCGTCGCGAGTTTTTGATCGGTGGCGCTGCGGCTGTGGCAACGACTGCGTTTAGTGCCGGCGGCCGTGCTGCCAAGCTTGCCCCCAGATTCGAGGCGGGCGAAGGAGTCGTCGAGATTACTCCGCCGGTGGGTACCATGCTGTGTGGATTCCATTACCGTCCTCCCAACGAGCGGCGGAGCACGGGTGTTCGGCAACCGACGTTCGCGCGTGCGCTGGTAGTTCGTGCCCACGGGAAGACGGCTGCGGTCATTTCGCTCGACATCGCGACTGTCTCTGCCGAAATGGCGCAGCGTGTCGGTCGTGCTGTGGCCAAACAAACGGCGATCCCGGCCGATCATGTACGGCTATCCGCAACACACACTCACAGTGCGCCGGGAGCGAGGTTTGCGCGCCAATGGGGCGGATTGCCAGAGGAGTACATCACCGCCGTCGAAGCGCAATGCGTGAAAGCGGTGCAGATGGCTGTCGAGGATCTCTCAGAAGCCGAGTTGTCCATCGGCAGCACGAAAACATCCGGAGCCAACTTCAACCGCACGGCGGACGAATGGAAGACGGATGCCGAATTTCAGGGCGATTCGACCGACGATGATCGGTGGTTGGATACCACATTACAGGTGTTGCATTTTGGTCGCGGGAACGGGCGGCGTGATTTGTTGTGGTATCACTTTTCCGCTCATCCTGTTTGTCGAACGGGAAGGTTGTCGGGCCCCGATTGGCCCGGCTTGGTGACGACAGCGATTGAAGAAAGCGAAAAGGTCACACCGTCATTTCTGCAAGGTCACTGCGGGGACGTTAATCCCGGTGACGGGACGCGGTGGTTGGGCGACGCGGAAGAGACGGCGAAAAAAGTTGCTGCAGCCGTGCGCGATGCGCTAACTTCGATGCGTCGCGTTGATGTCGATCGTCTAAATGTGGCAAGTCAGGAAGTCCGCTTGCCACTTGACGTTGAAATGCATCAGCAGCATTTGGAACTGTTCCAACAGGATCCCGCATCCCGCGAGTTTGTAGACGAAGGATTCGGGAAGGAGTGGTTTGAGAGTATGTCCCGCTGGGACAAAGGCCGTGCTGACTTATCAATACGGATTTCATCTTTGCAGCTGGGCGACCTTGGCATCTTCTTTCATCCGAGTGAATTGTTCAGCTATTACGGCTTAAGGCTACGGCGCGATTCGCCCTTCACTGACTCGATTCTGGTCGGGTATACCGACGGGTTCATCGGCTATCTGGCGGATCCATCGTCGCATGCAGAGCGCAACTACGCCGCCGTGATTGTTCCCAAGGTTTTGGATTTGCCTCCCTATACACCCACAGCGGCGCGGGAGTTCACGTCGCAAGCCACGCAGTTCCTGAAAGATTCAATGGGCTAACGATGATGAATGCATTGGCGAACCGAGATTCCCGCTTGATCACATTATGCGGCTGGTTGGTTGCAGCGGTTTGGTGCTTTTCTGCCGGGCTTTCGAATGCGAACGGCGCGGACAAGCCAAATATCGTTTTCGTGATGACCGACGATCAGGCGCTGTGGACACTCGGCGCGTACGGAAATGAGATTTGCGAAACGCCGCATGCCGACCGGTTGGCTCGCGAAGGGGCCCTGTTCACGAATGCATTCTCGGTAACGCCGTTGTGTTCCCCCAGCCGAGCCACTTTCTTGACTGGTTTATACCCGACACAGGCGGGGATATCGGATGTGTTGTATTGGTCTCTGATGCGGACAATGTTGCCGCCACCCGAATACGACCGCGAAATGCAACGCGGGCTGGACGCGGCGACGGTCACCTGGCCGGAAGTACTGCAGCAGAACGGATACACGACCGGCTTG
>JANQRQ010000119.1 GCA_028284485.1 Planctomycetaceae bacterium
CGCGATTTGGGTGTTGACGTCTTTATGGGAGAGGCATCGTTTGCGAGTTCCGACACGGTTGAAGTTGGCGGGCAACGTTTGCGTTTCAAAAAAGCGGTCATCGCCACGGGCGCCCGCGCCGCGGCCCTGCCGATTCCGGGATTGGATGACGTCCCCTACCTCACAAACGAAACCTTGTTCTCTTTGACAGAATTGCCACAGCGACTGGCGGTCGTTGGTGCCGGCCCGATCGGCTGCGAGATGGCACAAACTTTCGCCCGCTTCGGTTCACGAGTTTTTCAATTTGAGCGTGCCCCGCAAATTCTAACGCGAGAAGACCAAGATGCTGCCAAGATTGTCGAAGCCGCGCTCATTCGCGATGGGGTCGAACTGCTGACTGATTCGGAGATCACATCGATCCGATCAAACGGCAACGAGAAAATTATTGAATACAAACGCGAAGGCGAATCGCATCAGCAAGTCGTCGACGAGATCCTCATGGGCGTCGGACGGGCACCAAATATTGAGGGGCTCAATCTCGAAGCGGTCGGTGTCGAGTTTGACGCTCGTAGCGGAGTGAGAGTCGACGATCGCTTGCGTACCACCAATCCGAAAATCCTCGCCGCCGGCGACATCTGCTTTCCCTACAAATTCACGCACACCGCAGACTTTCAAGCACGCATCGTTATCCAGAATGCACTGTTCTTCGGACGGGCCAAGGCGAGCGCGCTGACGATTCCCTGGTGCACTTACACCGATCCGGAGATCGCCCACGTCGGTTTGTATCAACACGAAGCAGAACAACGCGGAATCGAAACTCAAACCTTCATGCAGGAATTAAACACGGTCGACCGCGCTATCTTAGACGGTGAAACTGACGGGTTCGTGAAAGTCCACGTAAAAAAGGGCTCCGACAAAATCGTCGGTGCCACTGTCGTGGCTGCACATGCGGGCGATTTGATCTCGGAATTGACTTTGGCGATGACATCGGGGGCCGGTCTCAAGCGAATCGCCAGTACGATTCACCCGTATCCCACACAAGCCGAGGCAATCCGCAAGCTCGGTGACGCCTACAATCGCACCAGATTGACTCCAATGGTTAAGTCTCTGATTGAATCATGGCTGAAGTGGACTCGTTAGCGCGGAGTCACTTCTTGAGCACTACGTTGACTCGTGCATATAAACCGCAAAGCGCTCGCTCGCAGGCCCCAAAAACTGTGAGCCACTGAGCGAAGTGGCCCAAATGGTCTGAAAACACCGTACGTCCCAGTCCCGACAACGGACGCTTTCACTGATTCGAACTCGTGGTCACGGGTCTTACAAGCGACAGTTGGGCCAGTTGGCGTTGGAATCTGCGCTTCAGGAAATGTATAATCGATTATTGATATGTTCCTCTAATCAACCCGCCCATACCATCCACCCCGGCATCAGCTCGCCGCATGAAGACGCTCGCCCGACTGAGTTTCTTGCTGGTCATTGCACCTTTCGTTCAGGGAACGTGTGCTGCCGGTTCGATTGAACTCACGGCAAGTCCCGCGGAAGTTGTCCTTTCCGGACGCGACGCTCGTCAACAGATCGTCGTCACAGCAACAACAGGCGGTCAGCAGATTGATGTCACCAGGGATGTGAAGTTTCGGTCGGACACTCCGGGTGTGTTTTCGATCGATTCAGCCGGTATCCTGACCGGGATTGGCGACGGCGAAGGAACTGTCACCGTTAAACACCAAGGGAAAACGATCAGTGCCCCGGTTCGCGTGAGTGATTCTCACAAACCTCGCGAGGTCGATTTTGAACTCGATATTCTACCCGTTCTTACACGTGCCGGGTGCAACGCCGGGGCGTGTCACGGCAAGGCGCGCGGCCAAAACGGCTTCCAATTGTCGCTATTGGGATTCGATCCGGAGTTTGATTATGACGCGCTCACCAGTGAAGCGCGCGGCCGACGTGTTTTTCTCGCACGCCCCGACCAAAGCTTGTTGCTGCGAAAGCCGATCGGAGACGTCCCACATGGTGGAGGACGAAAACTACAACCGGACGGTTACGGACACCGATTACTGCGTCGATGGATCGTCAGCGGGATGCCACGTCGCCAATCCGACGGACTGACCCTTGAACGGATTTCGGTTTTTCCATCTTCCCGAATCATGAGCCATGACGCCGGTCAGCAAGTGCTCGTTACGGCTCATTATTCCGATGACTCCAGTCGCGACGTCACGCACCTTTCTGCATTCCAGTCGAATGAAGGTGCCATCGCAGAGGTCGACGAAAACGGCTTGATTCAGACGAGCCACATCACCGGCGAAGCAGCGATCATGGCCCGTTACATGGGCCACATCGCCGTTTGCGAGGTCTCTGTGCCACTCGAGGAGAAATGGGCGGCCGATCGATTCGCGAAGCTGCCGACGCAAAACTACATCGACGAGCACGTCTGGAAAAAACTGCAAAGGCTGGGCATCCAACCATCCAGCCCGGCGGCGGATCACAAGTTCTTGCGACGTGCTTCGATCGATATCATCGGCCGGATTCCGACCACCGAAGAAGCGCGCGAGTTTTTAGGCGACGACTCTCTCGATAAGCGGGAAAAGCTCATTGACCGATTGCTGGAACAACCGGAGTTCGCCGAACACTGGGCGAATAAATGGGCCGACCTGTTGCGTCCCAATCCGTATCGGGTCGGTATGAAAGCGGTCCTGAACTATGACGCTTGGATCCGCGATTCCTTTCGGCAAAATAAACCGTACGACCAGTTCGTCAAGGAATTATTGACTGCACAGGGCAGCACCTTTCAGGAGGGTGCAGTAACGCTGTTTCGCGACCGACGCAGCCCCGACGAGTTGACGACGATTGTCAGCCAACTGTTTTTGGGGATTCGACTGGAATGCGCGAAGTGCCATCACCATCCGTTCGAGGTGTGGGGACAGGACGATTTCTACAGTTTTGCAGCGTATTTCGCGCGCATCGGCCGCAAAGGCAAAGGACTGTCGCCCCCCATCTCGGGCTCTGAAGAAATCATTTATACGTCCGACTCGGGAAGCGTGCGGCATCCCCTGACCGGGGACGTGCTTCCACCGCGTCCGTTGTTCGGTGACGCTCCCAAATTGGCGGAGGACCACGATCCGCGAATCGCGCTGGCCAATTGGATGACATCACCGGAAAACACGTACTTCGTACAAGTGCAGGCAAATCGGGTTTGGGCGGACTTGATGGGCCGTGGGCTCGTCGAGCCGGTTGATGATTTACGAGCCACTAACCCGCCGTCCAACGGACCATTGCTAACCGCGTTGGGCGAGGACTTCCGCTACAGCCGGTACGATCTCAAGTCGCTCATCCGACGGATTGCGAATTCGTATGTTTACGGCCTTAGCTCGACAACGAACAAATACAACGAAGCCGACACCCGCAACTATTCGAGACGGTACCGCCAACGGATGCGGGCCGAAGTTCTGCTCGATTCAGTTTGCCAGGTGACCGGCGTGAGAGAATCGTTTGACGCCATGCCGCCGGGGTCATCTGCGAAGGAAATTTGGACGCACCGAGTGGAATCATTGTTTCTTGATGCATTCGGGCGTCCCGATCCGAACCAGGATCCCCCGTGCGAACGGACATCGGAATCAACCGTCGTGCAAACTCTGCATTTGATGAATTCTGAGAACTTGTATCGAAAGGTGGCCAACGATTTGGGATTGGCGGCACTTTTGGCGTCGAGTGAACGATCTTCGCGCGATATTATCGAGGAATTGTACTTGGCGACGTATTCCCGCTTTCCTCAGGACAAAGAATACGAAATCGCCAGTGCATTGTTCGAAGAATCGCCATCATCCCGTCGACAGGCGACTGAAGACCTGTTGTGGGCGCTGTTGAATACACCGGAGTTTATTTTCAAGGACTAACGGGAGACCAGAAGATGAGTCTCTACCACAACTGCGAGGGCACGACCCGGCGGAACTGCCTCAAACTTGGCCTCGGTGGCATTGTCGGCAGCGGCCTGGTCGACATGCTGCGACTGCGCGGTCGAGCTGCGTCCGAAGGGTCGTCATCATCCGCCAAGGCCAAGAGCTGCATTCTGATTTGGCTCGACGGGGGACCAACGCATTACGAAACATTCGACCCCAAGCCGGACGCCCCTGCCGAAATTCGCGGGGAATTCGACCCGATCGATACGAAGATCCCCGGCGTACAGTTCTCGCAACATTTAAAACGGCTATCAGCGATTGCGGATAAGTTCTCCGTCATTCGCTCGATTCGTCACAACCATGGGAATCATGGTGCCGGCAATCACTACATGATGACCGGCGCGCCGACCCGCATTCCGGTGGGCTGTGGTGCGTTTGTCAGTTTTCATCCAAGCTTGGGATCGGTGACCGCCTTCCATCGCAAGTCGAACAACGGATTACCGCCCTACTTTACAATTCCCCGCATGTCGCGTTCGGGTGGGCCAAACTTCCTGGGGGCGAAGCATGCACCGTTCGTCGTCGCAGACGACCCAAACAGAAAAGACTTTCGAGTTCGCGATGTCGCGCTGCCCAAGGCGCTGGCAGAAGACCGATTCACGTCACGGAAGGAATTGCGCAATCTGGTCGACCGAATGGCCCGCATCAATGAACCGGCTGCCGGCGACCCGGTGCGATCTCTCGACGAGTATTACCGGCAGGGATACGACCTGATTTCGTCCAAGGAAGCGCAACTGGCATTTGATATTCACAGCGAGTCCGACGAAGTTCGCGAATCCTACGGACGCAATTCGTTCGGCCAGCGCGCGCTTTTGGGACGCCGGCTCGTCGAAGCGGGCGTGCCGTTCGTCACACTCTACGAAGGGGGCTGGGATCATCACCGTCAATTGTTTGACGCATTGAACAAACGGCTGCCCAGTTGGGATACGACCGTCGCGACCCTCATCGAAGATTTGGAGTTGCGTGGACTTTTGGAGTCGACTTTGGTCGTCGTACTGGGTGAATTCGGTCGAACGCCAAAAATCAACTCCGATGCGGGGCGGGACCACTGGTCGAACGCCATGTCGGTCTTGATGGCCGGTGCCGGCACGCCGGGCGGAACAATCGTCGGTGCAACCGATCCCCGTGGATACGCCGCCGTCGAGCGCGTGCTTTCACCCGAGAATTTTGCCTCGACAATTTATCGCAAGCTTGGAATTGATCCGGATCGCATCCTTTACACACCGCAAGGAAGGCCCGTGCATATCGTCAGCGACCCGACTCCGATTGACGAGTTGATGGGGTAATCGCAAGCCGTGCCAGCCGGACAGAATCTGCCAATCGATGCGCGGGCCTATTCTCGTGGCATCCTCGCGGGAATGCTGATTGCGCTGCTCGCACACCGCGCAACGGCCGCGTCTCCCGAAATCGACGCCATCTATCCCGCCGGGGGCATGGCCGGAGAAACAGTGGAGTTGTCGCTCATTGGAAAGCCGGGAACAGCGCCGCTGCAAGTCTGGTGCAATCAACCGGGGATTAGCGCAACCGTCGGCGACTCGAAGAACACTCTCGCGCTCAGTATCGATGCGGACGTACCAACCGGCCGTTGCTGGTTGCGGATTTTCAACGCCGAGGGTGCCTCGCGGCTTATCCCATTTGTGGTCGGCACACTGCCCGACATGATGGAAAATGAGCCGAACAACGAAGTTGATGATGCGAATCAGACCCCGTCTCAACGGTGCATCATTCACGGAACACTGGGCAGGACCGGCGATGTCGACACATTCGCCCTGCCTCTGCTGAAAGAAGAAACCGTTGTTGTTTCGGTCGAAGCCAATCAAGTGCTCGGATCGGAGGTCGATACGGTTCTTCAGGTCGTCTCGCCAGCCGGTTTTGTGTTGCATCAAAATAACGACGACCGCGGACTCGATCCGCAGCTCGTTTTCACCGCACCGGCGAGTAATCGGTACTTCATTCGTCTGTTCGGATTCCCGGCGACGCCCGACCGCAACATTCGGCTGGCCGGAGCGTCGGCTTATGTGTACCGCATGTCGGTAACCACCGGCCCCTTTATCGACCATGCGTTTCCGCTGGCAGTTGAGGCCGGCGAATCGAAAACAGTCCAACTCGCCGGGTGGAATATCCCAGACGACTTGAACGTGCATCCGATTGACGCCAACGACAGTCACAACGATTGGGCCACGATCAGCCATCCGCAGTTCGCGAACACCGTCAAGGTCGACGTATCGCCCTACCCCGTTTTCGTAGCCCCCGATCCGTCAGTGACAACTGATTCCACAACCATGACACTTCCGGCTTTGCTGTGTGGTTGCATCGCAGCCCCCAATGAAGCACAGGAATTTCGATTTCAAGCTGAGAAAGACCAGCGGTTACGATTTCGTGTGTCCGCCCGCGATCGAAATTCGCCCTTGGATCCTGTGCTCCGTTTCTACGGTCCCGATGGGAAACTAGTTAAGAAGGTGGACGATTCCACACGCAACGTATTCGACCCGGAATTAACCCATCGTGTGAAGGAGACTGGCGAGCATAGCCTGCAGATTACCGATTTGCACCAGCGCGGCGGGTTCCGCTATGTGTATTGCATCACCGCCGATTTCGAAACGCCCGACTATTCGCTATCGGTCGAAACAGACCGCTTCCAGTTCACCGATGCTGAGAGCCTGGAGATTCCTGTCAAAGTTGTGCGAGAACGTGGATTCGATGCGGAAATCGAAGTTAGCGCCGTCGGCCTTCCGAAAGGGATTTCTGCCGACTTGGTCAGGTCGCTGCCTAAAGGGGATACCGAGAAATTAGTGGCGATCAAATTGAAACGTGCAGCCCCTGGCAGTTCGCTTAGCTCGACGATTCGGATTGTCGGCAAATCACTCGGGGACGAGGCACGTGGCCGAGTCGCGACAGCGCCAATCGCAAAGCCGGTTGCCACAACCAGCGACCTGTGGGTGACCGTATTGAAATCGAAGCCGACGGAACAGGCAAAAACAGACGAGAAAAAACAACAAGACTGAACTATCCGCGCGGCGTGGCAGATTTCGCAATGCCCCTCTGCTCGGTGGCCGACTTGACGACATCGGCCATTCGTTGAATCACCACGCGGGGCATCTCCGGATAGAGCGGTAGGACGACCAGCTTCTCTAACATCAGTGCCGCATTCGTGGCTGCCGATTCCGGGCGGTCGCTTGGGGCCGGAACAACGGTCATTGCGCCACCCTGCGTCGCATCGAAGCCATGTTTCGCCAGCTCGCCAATCAGTTGAGGCGGATCGTCGGCTAACAGGCCGAACACCCAATAACAGTTTCTCAACGAACTTCGCCCAACGACTTCGACGTCGTCGCTGAATGCGCCTAGCAGCAAATCGCCGCGATCAGCCCGCCGCTGAATTCGGCCGACGTCTAGCGTTCGCATTCGGCGTAATAGCAACCGCAACAACGTGATTGACGGCTGTCGGCGGATCAACGCGAAGAACTCCGCCTGCGAGAAACCACGAATCGCCTGATTGAGC
The DNA here is from genome assembly GCA_028284485.1 of Planctomycetaceae bacterium. Classification (GTDB taxonomy): domain Bacteria; phylum Planctomycetota; class Planctomycetia; order Planctomycetales; family Planctomycetaceae; genus JANQRQ01. The sequence continues at coordinate 7,429 of JANQRQ010000119.1, forward strand.
ATCCTGTTATAGTCTTTTCCAAATAGCTTGCTGGCGCGCACCACCAGTCCGAACATGAGGCATCCTGAAATCCCCTTCAGTCCGGCGTACTTGACAACGCGAGACAGGAATTCGCCACGGGGCTGCAGTGGATATGTTTGCTGACGGTTGCGCATCCGCTCCAACAATTCGCGGTTGCGGACCTGCAGAATTCCTCCGCCAAGTGCCGAAGTTGTCTTGATCGTTCCAAAGCTGAACATGGAAACGTCAGCGAGTTCTGAACGCGCGTCATTGATTCCATCGAACGCTTGGGCGCAGTCCTCGATCAATAGCAACTCATGTTCATCGGCAATGGCGCGCAGTTGTTCCAGCGACATTCGCCCGCCGAATAGGTGAGCAGCAACAATGGCCCGTGTCCGAGGAGTAATGGCAGCCTTCACACGGTCGGCATCAATTGCCAACGAGTCGATATCCAAGTCAATCGGTACAGGCACGAGACCATGAGCTTCGGCAATTTTGTACATGTCGGCGATCGTGATTGCCGAAAAGAGGATCTCATCCCCTTCCGCAAAATCAAGCTCAGCCAGCAGCAGATCAAATCCGCTACGGACCGACAGGCAAACGATCGCGTCGCCACCGGACGACCACAGTTTTTCGATGCGATCGGAGATTCCCTCGCAGTCGCCCGGTAGAAACGACCAGCAAGCCGCACTGGCCAGGTCGCTCCATCGAATGTCGATCCGTTTGCGGGCCCACATGACGTTATTCCGATTCCGATTTGCGACGACGAATCGATTGATTACGCGACACCATCGATGAATTCGAGTCTATCGATGACATGTGATTATAACATTTTGCCGACGACCAACCGCGAATGGACGCGAATTGACAATCAACCTTCACAACTCTGAGGGAACTATTGACGACGAGAGGCACGAAATAGACGAAAGCCTGAATGAGAATCAATTGCTGAAATATGGCTGGATACGAGCCTCACCTTTCCAATGGCTGAAGACATCCCAGCGGTTTTACTTTCGTGACGTTCGCAGATTTCGTGGTTCCTTGAACACAGTCCATTCCCAGACCCGGACAGAACCGCTATCGTTTTGAATGAGCGAGCAGGGGCTGTAACAGCCGATCAAATCTGGCTCCGCACGATCACAATTGGAGAAAACCTCGATGAAAATCGCCGGCGTCCAAATGGACGTATCGTTTGCCGACACCAAGGCCAACCTCGACAAAATGTCGTCATTGCTCCGCGAAACTCGGTCAGCAGGAGCAGAGCTCACTGTCTTTCCGGAATGCGCCGTCACCGGTTACTGCTTCGAAAGTCTTGAGGAAGCCCGCCCGTTTGCGGAGCCGGTCCCGGGACCGGCCATCGAGCAAATGTCGAACGTTTGTCGTGAGCTCGAGATGTTCACGATTTTCGGACTTTTGGAAGCCGACGGGGACAGGATGTTCAATGGCGCAGCCTTGGTCGGCCCCGAAGGGCTCATCGGCAGCTATCGGAAGATTCACTTGCCCTACTTGGGTATCGACATGTTCACGACGCATGGTGACCGCGCGTTCGCGGTCCATCAAGCCGGCGACCTGAATGTCGGAATGAATATCTGCTACGACGTCTCGTTCCCCGAAGGTTCCCGCTGCATGGCAATTCAAGGTGCCGACCTGATCGCGTTGCCGACGAATTGGCCACCAGGTGCCGAATGCGCGGCCAACTACGTGGTGAACGCACGGGCGATGGAGAACGCCGTTTACTATATCGCGGTTAACCGTGTCGGAACGGAGCGGGGCTTCGAGTTTATCGGCGGCAGCAGCATTTGCGATCCGAGTGGAACGACGCTCGCTGAGGCACGTGGGGCCGACGAAGAGATATTGTATGCCGATATCGATCCGGCGCGTGCTCGACGTAAACATATCGCGCGTGTTCCGGGCAAGCATGAAATCGACCGGATGGCCGACCGGCGTCCGGACATGTATCAGCCTCTGGTCGAGCCCCACGATTTGCGACCGCCCGGCCGGTAATGCATTCGACCGTGCCGCCCATCCTCGTGCCGTTCTTCAGGGATGACTGTCCTCATCGACCGGAATTTCCAATTCGAATGCCATCCTGCAATTCTGACCACTGTCCAACTCCATTGCTGCTGGGATACAATAGAGTCGGAGAATGTGGAACGGTACAGTAAGATTCACTCTCGACTTCATAAAGACATTTCTTTCGTGCTTTATTCCTGCAGAAATCATGAAGCACAGGTGGTGACACTACAGCGTATTACGCTGACTTGTGGCCGCGACAATCGCGATTTGCTCAATGAAAGTGGGCCCCAAGGGCCGGCAACGCCCACGAGAAAAGGTAAACCGCTCTAATATGTCACTAATCAACCCAGCCATCCTGTACGGATTAGGATTTGCGGCTGTGCCTGTCATTCTGCATTTTCTGCTGCGCGCTAAGCCAAAAAAGTTGGTCTTCCCCGCGCTGCAATTAATCCAAATACGGCGCCGGCAAAACGTTCGCCGCATGCGATTGAGGCATATCTGGCTGATGTTGCTCCGCATCGCGTTAATCGCGTTTTTAGTGGTGGCTTTGTCTCGCCCTTCGCTGCCGGCTGCCGATTATTCGCTGACGACTGGCGAAGTTGTGTCGGCGATCGCCGTTCTTATCGTCGCGTTGGCGGTTTACTACGCGGTCATTACTTTTTGGCGGCGACGCGAATTGCCCGCGCACGAAATCGCCTCGCGGCGACCACCGTTGCGTAGCGGAATCGCCATCGCGGCACTAGTCGTGTTGCTGCTGCTGGTCGGCTGGCCTTACCAGCGACGCGTCTCGGCTCTGATGCGTGCCCCCGCTCCGAATTCAGCCAATCGTTTGCCTATCGCGGCGGTGTTTTTGTTCGATACCAGTCTCAGCATGTCGTACCGGCAAGAAAACGAAACACGACTCGATGTCGCCAAGCAAATTGCCACCGAACACTTGGAGCAGCTACCAGGCGGCAGTCGAATCGCGGTTGGTGATACTGCTGCGGAGGATTCGTTGCTCTTTCAAGCAGAACTGGCGAGCGCCCAGCAGCGGATCAACCGATTGACGGTTCAACCGATCTCTCGCCCAATTAACGACCGAATTCGTGCCGCGATTGCACTCCTCGAGGAAGAGCGCAGTCGCACGTTTGATGAGCAATCCTCTGTCCCCCAAGATGCCCGCCAGGATCGCTTCTTGCGCGAGATTTACGTCTTTACCGATATGGCTCGCACGGCCTGGACCATGTCGGCTGCCAATTCCCTGAAGTCGCAATTGGATCAACGTCCCTGGCTTAATGTCTATCTGTTAGATACATCAGTCGAAGAGCCAATTAACCTCGGTATTACTTCCGTTGCACTTTCCAAACAGACAGCGACGCTGGGAGCGACCGTCACGATCGATGCCGACCTGGAATCGGTCGGACTCGACGACGCCGAACGTGCGATTGAAGTTTATGTCGGAAGTGACTCGGGCCATCTCACGAAACAAGGCCAGCAATCGACCATACTTACAGGCGACACGGCGTCGCGAGTTCAGTTCGGCATCAATGGATTGACCAGCCCCATCACGCAAGGCGAGTTGCGGTTGGTCTCCAGCGACCCGCTGGCGTTCGATGACGTGCGCTACTTTACCATTGCGGTTAACCCCCCTCCGGAAGTTCTCCTCGTTGCTCCCGGTCGCGGCCCTCGCGACAACGCGGCCGAGGCGCTACGCATCGCATTAGCCGCCGACGAATTGGTACAGCGTGCGCGAGCCCCCTATCGTGTTTCTCATGTCATGCCGGAAAAACTTGCGGAGACTGCGCTCGGCGATATTTCGATTGTCTGTCTCGTCTCTGTCGAATCCCTGCCGAATTCCGCTTGGGACAAATTGGCGAATTTCGTCGAGGGCGGTGGTGGGTTGGCCGTGTTTTTGGGATCGAATCCGCAATCCACGATTCAGTCGTACGCCGATACGGCGCTGTCGTATAACAATGAATCGGCACGTGAGCTGTTGCCGGCCGAGTTAATCGCCGCCGTGCGGTTCTCGCCGGCTGAGAGGATCGACTTTGGGTCTCTCGATCACCCCATGCTTTCGGCATTTCAGGCGGCCGACTTTGGCGGCATGGGGGAATTGAGCCTGGTTGGGGTCCATCGATATTGGAAAGTGAAGCCCTATCCGGGAAGCCAAATCTTGGCTGATTTTACCGGACCGGAATCGTCTGCCGCGCTTTTGGAGCGGCCCTACGGAAGTGGCCGCACGATCTTGCTGACGACTTCGATCGACATGAGAGGTTGGAGCGAACTGCCGCTCGCCGGTTGGTGGTTCGTCGCATGGGTCGACCAGGCCATGCAATACCTCGCGCGATATTCCGACGACAACCGAAATTACGAAGCCGGGGAAGAAGTTTTCATTCGAGTTGATGAAGAACCGAAGCCGACCCATTATTTATTGAGCAAGCCGCGGTTTGAGCAAATTCCGGGTGACATTCCTGAAGACGAGTCGGTCCTTCTCCTGCCCGATGTCGATCAAGTCGGACAATACCGGTTGATCAGCGACGATCCAGGTTCCCGATTTCGCACCGGTTTTAGTGTCAATCCGCCGGCCGGTGAAAGCAGCTTTGTCCGATTAACCGATCCGGATTTGAACGAACTCTTCGGCGAGAATCGCTACAGCACGGCCCGCAACATCGATGGCCTGACTCGCATTGTCAATTTCGGCCGGATCGGACAAGAAGTATTCCCGCTGATCGTCCTGTGCGCGCTGATTGTGTTTTGCACCGAACATATTGTTGCCAACCGCTTTTACCAGGCAGATCAAGCGGTTGAACATTCCACCAATTGACCGATTTCACAAACTCGAGAATGATCCAAAAAGTTTTGCTGCCGTAACAAGAATCGCGACGAATGACAATGTGATTGTCTGCGATTGAATTCAAGCGAACCTAAGACAATCTTGCTTCACGATGAAAATCGTCTTTTCCCCAATCTGGTCCTGGCCGTTTGTGGTCGTCGCAATCGCATTGCTGTTGATCACAGTGGCCGTGACCTATCCGAGTCGCGTCAAGCATTTGCCACCGTTTTGGCGACGCTTGCTGATCAGCCTGCGTGTTGCCGCGGCCATCGTTTTGGCGTTCGCTATGATTCGACCGGAAATCGAATATTCTGACAGCGATTCTCGAGATTCAATTTTGTACGTGCTGCTCGACTTGAGCCGCAGTATGAGTACGCCGGACGGCCCCGGCGGCATCACGCGACGTCAGGCCGTTTTGAAGGTGATGTCAGCCGCACAGGAATTGCTCGACGACCTCGGAAAAGAAACCGAGATTCGCATTCTCGATTTCGCCGCAGAATCGACACCAGCCGATTTGCAGAACGAGACGCCGGACGGTGAGCAAACGGCGATTGGCGCCACGCTAGAAACTGTTCTCGGCGAAGCCAACAACCAGCGTGGGATCGTGGCAGTAATGTTAAGCGACGGCGCTCAGCGTGCACTGGCCCCAAACGATGCCGATCCGCGAACCGTCGCCCGCAGGATGGGAGAAAGGGGAATTCCCGTCTACACGTTTCCGTTCGGGACGTCCGGTCTTGCTGAAGCCGGCGTCGATGTCGCAGTTGAGGAATTGCTGGTTGATCCCGAAGTGTTCGAAAAGAAGACGGTCGTGGTCAACGCACAAGTGCGCCTCTTGGGAGCAGCTAATCAAGACGTCACTGTTCGATTGCTCGTCGAGGATCGTAGCGGTCGGCAACGAAGCGAACAGGGCGAAATGGTCGTACCGCCAGGATCGCGTAACGCACAACCTTCGACATTAATCCGGACCAACAACAACGAAGATGTCATTCCCGTGGAATTATCGTTCGTCCCCCGCCAACCGGGGGAATTCAAAATCGCGGTGGAAGCCGTACCCTTGGAAAGAGAACTGAAGTTCAGCAATAACCAACAACAAACTCTGATTACCGTCCGCAAAGGCGGCATCCGTGTCGCGTACTTCGATATCGCCAGGCCTGAGCAGAAGTTCATTCGATTCGCCGGTGGTTCCCAGCAAATTCAGTTGGATTACAAACAAGTTTTCGGCGGCCAGTTTCGCCAATTAACACGAATCGATCCGGCGATGTTTGAACCGGATGCCTACGACGCGTACATCATCGGCGACGTACCGGCTGATGCTTTTGACAGACGACTGCTGAATCAGTTGGCGGCTCGGGTCGATGAAGGGTCCGGGTTAATGATGACCGGCGGGCTCCAAAGTTTTGGCGCGGGCGGCTATGCACAAACACCGCTCGCGGAGCTCTTGCCGGTCGCCATGAACCGCATGGAACGCCAGCCACCGGGACGCGTTGCCAAGGACTTGCATCATCTGGGCAATTTGCAAATGGTCCCTTCGCAAACCCGGCTGCATTACTTGATGCGAATCGGGCCGGACAACGAAAATCGAAACATTTGGGAATCTTTGACACCACTCCAGGGTGCCAACCGCCTGCGGGCGAAGAATGAATTTGTGGAAGTGCTCGCCGAAACACCGGATGGCACACCGTTGCTGTTTGCCCACGAAGTTGGAAACGCGCGCATTTTGGCATTTGCCGGCGATTCCACCTGGTTGTGGGTCACGCACGGACAGGAAGAGGCTCATCAGCGATTCTGGAGACAAGTCATCCTGTGGCTATCTCGAAAGGAATTGGACGAAAGCGACGCGGTATGGGTCCGGGTCGAACCGCGAAACTTCCTGCCTGGGAATGCGGTCAACATTGAATTCGGCGCCAATGATGAAAATGGCGTTCCAATCACCGATGCAGATTTCAACGTCAGCATCACCGCGCCTGACGGTACGAGACACGAATTGGCCGCCCAGAGTCAGGGAGAGACAAGTTTCACAACGTTTCAAGAAACCGGTCCGTCCGGGGACTATTGGGTCAGCGTGACGGGACGTAAGGATGGGGACTTATTAGGACTTGATGCGCTGACGCGGTTTATTGTGGACGAGCGCGATTTGGAATTGGACAATCCCGCAGCCGACCCGGCCCTGCTGGAAGAGATTTCGACTCTGACAGGTGGCAGAATGCATCCGCCGGAAGAATTGGGGGAATTCCTGGGCGGATTGGAAGAGACCGGCGTACTAAACCGTTCAGCGACTTATGTGCGGCGCGTCTCCCTGTGGGACAACTGGTCATTCCTGTGCGTGTTCATTGCATTAACGACACTGGAATGGATCGTGCGCAAAGTACGTGGATTGGTCTGACAGAGTGTGCCCTTGATTCGATCGAGCCCGATACGAATCGCTCTAGTCAAACCACTCGTCAGCCGGGTCGAATTTCGGTAATACGAAAATCAATACCCGCATTTTGCCGATCGCCCGATGACGTACGCCGGGGGGAATCATCACGCAAGTCCCCGGACGCACTGGAATGATGTCGTCATCGAGTTGCATTTGGGCGTCGGCATCGCACTCGAGGAAATAATAGGTCTCGGTCAGCCGCTTGTGGTAATGCAGCTTCGCATCGGCCGAGATCTCGGTGACATGCACTGTTCCGGGAAACTCCTCGACGTCGGCGAACGCGCGGCGGGCCGTCCCACACGGGCAGGAGACACCAGCAATTTCGGAAAAGTCGGCAAAATGATATTTCGGTGTCGTCGTCGATTCAGACATAGTTCTTCCGTTGGCCTTTGATGATTGTGAACAATCAGTCTCGCTTGGGCCGTTCACCATGAATCCTCGCGAAACGCAAATCGCATAAACCGGACAGGTCTGATCCGGACGAGGTTCGTCGTGCCGTACCATACCGGCAGCGTTCCGATAGATTAACCGAGGCATCCCACGCAGGGCAACTACCTTTAAGCGGTTGACTTCTTCTTATGGGCGTTTCCGGCTCGCGGGAGCCAGCTATCGTGGAACAAAACGCGATTGTCGTGGCCACAAGTCAACGAAGGACTCAGCAAGGCGTGAAAGCGGCCCGATTGCGGTCGAAAGCATTAGCGGTAGAAGCACTCAGGTCGTAATGCGTTCCGAATCGGACGGCTTGGTGCTGATATGCCCCTCGCAGTACGGACAAATCGTGCTGTAGATGATCTTTCGGCAACGAGCACACTCTCGCGGGCCAAAGGCCGGCATCGGCCGCTTTAGTCGCTTATAGATCAAGAATGCGAAGAAGAAGATCGTGCTGATGGCCAGGACCCACGCTTTGATCCCCCAGGCGTATAGCAATTGAGAGACCAGCGCCACGCAACAGACGGCGTAAACTGTCATGACCGATCG
>JANQRQ010000121.1 GCA_028284485.1 Planctomycetaceae bacterium
CGGGCAAGCTCGGAAAGCTGCATACCTTGCACGCCTCGATTTATACGCCGGTACTCGATAATACTTGGCTGCCGGCGGAGCCCACTCCGCCACGCACCGTTGTCGATTGGAACCTGTGGTTGGGTCCGGCGGCGTGGCGACCGTTCAACCAGAAGTACTGCGACGGCCGATGGCGTGGACAATGGGATTTCGATTCCGGTGCGCGGCTGCACGATTGGGGTGCACACACGGTCGACTTGTGTCAATGGGCCAATCAAGCGGACGATACCATGCCGGTCGAATACGAGCCGATGGAAGACAAGATCGTTTGTCGCTACGAGAATGGTGTCAAACTGATCATCGATTTTCTGAAAGATCCATTCGGTGATCGGTCGCCGCATTACATCACCCGCTTGGGAACTTGCCCGGTCCGTTTCATTGGAGACGAAGGCTGGGTCGAGACAGGCGACGAAGGGGAAATCGTCGTGCATCCGGAATCGTTGCAAAAGGAATTGCCCGATGCCACCAAACGTGTTCGGGGCCTCGATGTGACGGCTCACTCACGAAACTTCTTCGACTGCATTCGCTCTCGTGGTGTGACGAATGCGAACCAGGACGTGATGCGGCGGTCGCATATCGCCTGCCATGCCGCGGCAATTTCCTGGATTCTCAAACGCAAACTAAAGTTCGACCCCGAGACGGAAGAGTTCATCGACGACGACCAGGCGAACCTGCTCCGTTCGCGACCGGCTCGCGACTGGAGTGCCTGACGCCGAGTTCGACAGTAATGCGTTCAACTATCAACTTCAAACTGCTGGCTTGTCCAGCAGTGGCACACAATTGACGTGTATTCAAAACCGGGCTGCGCGGATCGCGCGCGTGACTGCGAACCTCAGAATAAAGTAACGCCACGGCACAGCTAGCGGCATCATTCGCGTATCGCTTGCGGTTTCGCACCGATTTGATGTCCGCCACGAAATCGTACTGACGCTCGGCCTGGAGATTAGGAGACGGCATGACCATTCGCCTGCGACAATGGAATCAAGCGATTTCGTTGGCGATGGCTGTTCTGTGCATTGTCAATTTCGCTTTACCCGCGTGCTCGTTTGCACAAGACCGCCCACGCGTCATCGTGCTGACCGATTTCTTTAAGGATCCCGACGACAAGCAGTCGATGATCCGCTTTCTTTCAGCGTCTAACGAATTCGACGTCGAGGGGCTGGTGGCCACTTCGCTGGCGTATGGGGATGGGTCGGTCCATCCAGAATGGATTCTGGAATTGCTCAAAGAATACGGCAAAGTGTTGCCCAACCTGCAGCAACACGCACGCAAGGGTGACCCGTATCCATCGGTCGCAACACTAGCGGCTGTGGTGAAACGGGGGGCACCGGTCATTCGGAAGTACACAGGTCGCAACAAGGGATTTCTCGTGCCGTATCCGCCAGGTGCGCGCGATTCGAGGTCGTGCGAGCCTGCGGAAAACTGGATCGGACCCGATCATGATTCTGCCGGGTCGGAACACATCATCGATGTCGTCGACCGGGACGACCGGCGACCGGTGTGGGTGGTCATTTGGGGTGGCGGGATGGATTTGGCCCAAGCGGTTTGGAAAGTGCGACACGATAGGATGCCGGACCAGGCCGCCGCATTCATCGGTAAGCTTCGTGTCTATCAAGTTAGTTGGCAGGATACCGGCACTGTCTGGCTGTGGAACAATGAGCCGAATCTCTTCTTGATCCAAAGCACCGAAGTGCACCGCGGAATCTATGCTGACGGGCCGAAAGAAATGCGGAATGTCGCCTGGGTTAATGCCAACGTACGGAGTAATCATGGTCCATTGGGGGCCGGTTATCCCGATGCGAATATCGCGGGGATCAAGGAAGGCGATACCCCGTCTTTCTTGAATTTGTTGTCGCGGGGTCTAAGCGATCCCGAACATCCCGAATGGGGTGGGTGGGGAGGCCGCTTTCGCCGAGTCGACGAAGATCGAAACTTCTTCGTCGATGCGCGCGATCTGCATCCCAGTTCCAGCGACACTGATCGACAAATCCAATGGACGGTCAGCCGCTGGAATCGCGCCATCAGCAACGACTTTGCAGCCCGCATGGATTGGTGTGTGAAAAGTTACGACGAAGCCAATCATCACCCGGCCGTCGTCGTCGAGGGAAACGAATCGCGAGAAGTGTATCGCTGCGAATATTTTTCCGGAGAGAAGATTACGTTCAGCGCCTCGGGAACGCGCGATCCAGATGGCGACTCGCTGACGTATCGCTGGTGGCAATATGCCGAGGCAGGAACCTATCCCGGTGAGGTTGAAATCGAGGGTGACAACACGGCGGAAGTTACGCTGACGGCTCCCAAAGTTGATTCACCGCAACAGCTACATTTAATTCTGGAAGTGACCGACGATGGCAAGCCACCGCTAACCAGCTATCGTCGAGTCGTAATCAAAGTCGAACCGGGGTTGTAAGAGTTCACAACGAATCAATTAGCAGAAGGTGATCAAAAAATGAACGAAACGGCTGCCGGCCCGGTTCTCATACGGCACGAAGGGGAGACGCCTCGCGAGCGGAGCGCGTGTGGTTGGCGCGACCGACTAATCAGTCGTGAAGATGTCGCACGAGACCCGGCAGCCTGGGCCCATGCGGTTGATATTGACGGGGCCAAACCGCATTACCATAAGCGATCCACCGAACTCTATTATGTCTTACATGGCGATGGCCACGTCGTGCTTGATGGTGTCGAACATCCGGTGACCGCTGGGTCTCTGGTGCATATCCCACCAGGAGTTGTCCACGGAGCGGTTGGAAAAATGCGCGTGCTGGTTGTGGGGATCCCCGATATTGCGGACGATGATTATTACGAACCCGACCCTAAGGAGCAGGCATGAATATCTGGCGAGTTGTCTGTGCAGCGATTCTCTTATCCGTCATCGTGCCGGTCGTATGTGATGCCGCCGATGCAGCCCAAGTATTGATCGTGGTTGGACCGAGCCGGCATCCGCCGGGATCGCATGAAGTGGCGGCCGGCGGACGGGTGATGCAGCACTGCATCGAGCACATGCAAAACGTCACCGGAGTTACGGCCAACGTGGTTTACGAATGGCCGAGCAAACAGCAGCGCGACGCTGCTTCGACCGTGGTGTTCATCGGCGATACGTTTCCGCCGAACCGGTTTCCCAATCCGACGCAGAACTTGGCGGACCTGCATGAAATGATGCAGCGTGGTTGTGGCATTGTGTGTGTGCATTACGCCACTGGATTAATCGGCGACGATGTCGCCACCGATGGTGCTCATCCACTGCTATTCTGGATGGGGGGTTACTTCGCCAATCGGACCTGCCCGCATCACACGTCGATCGCCAAGATCTATCCGTCGGCGACAATTACCCCTGTGGCGCCGGACCATCCCGTATCGCGCGGTTGGAAGGAATTCACGCTGCACGACGAGCCGTACATCAACAATTACTTCGGCAAGGACGAGAACAGGCTGGCACCAAATGTGACCGCGCTTGCCACGTCGATGTTGCCGCCCGAGTCTCCCAATCGCGAAACGGTGGCCTGGTGCATCGACCGTCCCGATGGTGGGCGAGGCTTTGGCATCGTCATGCCGCACTTCTACAAGAACTGGCGGGAGGAAGATCTGCGGCGGTTCATCATGAACGGCATTGTGTGGACAACGCACGTCGAAGTACCGAGTGAAGGTGTGGTGACGACGTTGCCGGACTTGGCGAAGTTCGAGCCGGAATCGGTGGAATTCGTGCCGCGAACTCAACAGAAGAAAGCGGGGAATTAGTTTTCATCGAGGAAGACAATGCGCCACGGAGCCACAGAGGGCACGGAGACAAGAAACTTAGACCATGACTCACGCGAGAGAGTTCCTGTCGCGTTGTGCGATAAACGGACTACCAATCCCGAACGCATCTCGGATGTATATCGCGAGATTGGCGTTTGATTCCGAATCAGCCTTTACTGCCGACGATATCCTGCGTGCACTGGCTGACGAAGAACGGATTTCACGGTCAACCGTTTGCCGTACGCTCGACATGCTGGCAGCAGTGGGGATGTTGTCCCGTGACGGCGATCAGTATCGGCGACAAACGTGACGGAGTGGCTTGGTAGGTATGATGAGCTGCGACGTTATAAAGTCTGGCTTTGATATCGAAACCGGGTGGCTGGAGGCGCAGCATGATCGCCGGTTGGATATCTTGCATGGAGTCAAGAACAAACGTTGTGCAACCAAGAATCGTCCACGGCCCCAGGACAATCAGGATTTCTCCGTGTCCTCCGTGGCTCAGTTGTCTGGATTCCCGCCTGCTCGGGAATGACAATTAGCGAAACGGTCCCACGCGAAGTCGCGAAGACGCTAAGGTACGAACGAGCCGAAATGTCAGAGAGCGAACAATTCCGGCCACCCGATGGGGTCAATTTCTCCAGTAACGGAAATCTGCCGATTACCGACGTGTCGACGGCACTTTGTAGGATCGCGTCCTTCCTTCAAAATGATGCTTTGCCGAATCAACTTCTACGCTACGAAGATTGGTGGGAGCACGACGGATTACATTTCGAACAAGGAACGTTAGACATTCATGGGCTGATTCGATTGGTCGAATCTGGCCGTTCAATACTCGAAGCAACCCCCGATGACGAGTATGTTTGTGTTGGGATTGCACCGATCGAACAGCATTGGTATTTGCGATTCCGAGGCGAATGGGATGATACCGGGTCGTCTGTCGTTGGGTCGTTCGATCTAACACTGCCGGAAGTTCTATGTGATTCCTTTCGGAATGATGTTGTTTCTGATATTCAATTTGAATTGACTGAAGAACCGGCACATGCATACTTCGCTAGAATCATGCGATGAGTCCGCGAGTGCCGTGTTTTGTGATTTCGATTTGAACGAATCTCCGTGAGGAACTGGCTGTCTAGCGAAGTGGTTAGTGGGTGGCTGGTGGCGCTCTTAAGGGGTTGGATCGTTATCCAATCTGAGGCCAGGAGCAGACGCTGAACAACAAAGAGACCTCCATAGCCCCAGGCGATTCTAGAAATACGATTCACCATGGGGGCAGAGAGGACACGGAGAACGTCATCGTTTAAGTTCTACTCCGTGGCTCAGTGGTGAGTCATTGGCCACTGGATTCCCGCCTGCGCGGGAATGACAATTAGCGAAACGGTCCCACGCGAAGTCGTGAAGCAATTGGGATAGGACTCAGCGGCACAACTGGCACGCCGCTTTTCGATGGAAATAAACAATGGGCTGGGGACAACGGATCTGTTGGTTGCTGGGCTTGCTGGTAGGCCTCTTGGGTGCTGTGGGCTGCGTGGCACTCATCGTGTATGTCTGGATGGCGGATTATCAACTCAGTCAATCGGTCACGGAGATCGCCGACAAACTCGACAATTCGCTTGATGTCCTTAGTGAGCGAGTGCAATCGGCCGAGCAGCGCGTTGACGAAAGCCGGGTGACTTCTGAGGAGATCAAAGATTCTCTCGAGCGGTGGGTCCGACAAACGCCACAACGACAACTCGCCGAGCGATTGCAACTTGATGAAAAGGCGGCTCAGCTTTCGGCCATTTTGATTCAGGCGACGAGTTGGCTCGACGCCTCCGAAACGACAGTCGAATTGGTGGGACAACTGGCGGCACTTGCCAATCAAGCGGGTGCGTCATTTGACACAGATTCCGTCGACCGTTTACTCGCCGAGCTCGGCTCGCTTCGAATGCGCATGGATGACGTATCCGGCATGGTCACCGACTTACGCGATCGCATGGATCCCAATAGCGACGTGAAAACTTTGCGCGATCGACTCGAGCGGGCCATTCAATTGGCAGTGCGAGTCATTGCGACGCTAGGAATTATCCAAGAGCGACTGCGAGAACTCGACGGCGAATTGCATGCGACGCAGGCCGATTTACAGCAAGCAGAACCAAAGCTACACCGCTGGATTCACTTCGGTGCGATCGGCCTGACAATTCTGTGGACCTGGATGCTCGTCGGGCAGTTGGCGCTATTTCGCTTAAGCTGGATCCGACTGCTGTACGGCGTGCAACAGGGCTGAGTCGAGCCTTGCCCGATCGAAAGTCGTAGTGCGAATCCGTTCTTCGGGTCCGCTCAAGTCAGTTTCAGAATTTGCCGAAAATATACTTGACTAAACAATAGTTTATATATAAACTATTTGTGAGTTGAGACGAAAACTGGGAATCTCAGGAGCGCAATTGTGGCCAAACTCCGGGACGAACTGAAGAAACGGCAACCTTTTGCATCACCGGAGCAAGAGGCCATGTTGAATATCCTGCGGACCGGCGATCAATTCGAGAATCGGTTTGGGCGTTTGTTCCGCGAATACGGCCTCACGTCGTCGCAGTACAACGTGTTGCGCATTCTGCGGGGTGACGGGAAACCGTTGCCCTCATTGGAAATCGCTGATCGCATGATTCAGGTCGTTCCGGCCATCACCGGTCTGATCGACCGTTTGGAAAAGCAAAACCTGGTCAAACGTCGGCGGTGTGAAGAGGATCGCCGAGTGGTGTATGTGGAAATCACCAGCAAGGCTTTGGGAATTCTTAAGAAACTGGACGGACCATTAATGAAATTGCACGAACAGTTGCTGGGGCATATGTCACGCAGAGACCTCCAGCAACTCATCCGCCTGTTGGAGAAAGCGCGGCAACCGCTGGTGGAAGGAAGCCCTGGTTGAGTTTTTTTGGGCAATTAGTTGATATGTCAACTAAATCTCGATCCGAGAAAAGAAAGGAGCACACGATGTTTACCGTTCGTAAATCTGACGACCGCGGCCACTTCAATCATGGCTGGCTCGACACTTTTCACACTTTTTCGTTTGGAAACTATCACGACCCCGAGTACACGCATTTTCGGTCACTGCGGGTCATGAACGAAGATCGCATCGCGCCCGGAACGGGGTTTGGAACGCATCCGCATCGTGATATGGAAATCGTTACGTACGTTCTTTCTGGGGCGCTGGAACACAAAGATTCCATGGGATCAGGCGAGGTGCTTCGGCCTGGGGAGTTTCAGCGGATGTCGGCCGGAACTGGAATTGAGCACAGCGAGTTCAATCCTTCCGGCACAGAGCCGGTGCACTTGTACCAAATCTGGTTGTTTCCCCGCGAAAAGGGAATCGTGCCGAGTTACGAGCAGAAAGCGTTTCCGGCTGAAGAAAAGCAGGGCCGTTTTCGCGTGGTCGCTTCGCCGGACGGCAAGGATGGTTCGCTGACGATCCAGCAGGATGCCTCGATCTATCTTTCGGAACTGGATGCCGGGCAAACGGCGTCGCACGAATTGGCGGCCGATCGGCACGCTTGGCTGCAAGTCTTGCGTGGCGGATTGCACCTGAACGGCCAGACTTTGGTGGCCGGCGACGGTGTTGCCGTTAGCGAAGAAGATGCGCTATCGATCGAGGCGACCGATCCAGCCGAAGTGATGCTATTCGACCTCGGCTAGTTCCGGTGCTGGATCGGGGAACGTAACTGCGGCGAGCAAGGCCCGGCCGTAGAGATTCCACAGTTCCTCGTCCGATTGGTTGGCGGCGGCTTTCGGTAGCTCAAATGTGATGATGGGAATCCCCAAGTTAATTCCCGCATACGATCCGAGCGAACCGGGCCGACCGCCGAGTTTCTTCACTGGCAGCGGGCAATATTCCGCCATCTGAGCCGCCAGGTCGGAGCCCGGCCCGTCGTAATCGATGCAGTCGAGTGGTTCATGCAAGCTGACGATGCGAGCCGGCAGAAATCGCTCTAACGTGCGGAAGATGGCGACCGATTCCGGTTCCGACAAGCCGGCACGACCGTTGCGACGGTTGTTCACACGATTAGTCGCGGGGAAGTTGCGGTTGATGTCGACCCCGTTCGAATTGAAGCGCCGGTTGGTGGCGACACCATCGGGATTGGTTTCGGGCATGATCACCAACTGCCGACCGTCGAACAGTTGTGGTCGTTCCCTGAACAACTCGGCCAGTCGCAGCACGATCGAGGTGCCGGCGTTTTCATTTCCGTGAATTGATGCCAAGATGAGAATCACGTCGCTTCCGTCGCCCAATACGAGGCCGGGAATGTCGCGGTTTTCGATCGAAGTGCCGGCGACAAATTCTTCGTAGTGCGGTTGTGGCCGTTCCACGGGGATTGGCGGAGGGGTGTCGTCAATTGGCGCCTTTGTGTTGGCGATGAACAGCGCGGTTGCAATCAGGGCCACGCCGCTTAGTAAGACAGCTGACAGCGGGCACGTGCGAGAATGTTGTGTCGAGCAGTGTAGTTGCTGGGTCACGAAGTCACCGATCGTCATTCAGTCAGAGGTAGTCGCATGTGCCAATTTTGGGAGGGCGAGGCTCCTGGCGAGCCGTTGCCTGCTTCCTAATCGACGTTGCGATCCTACGGGGAAGGGTATTTGCGTGGGAACGACCTGGCGACGCTTCATATCAAATCGAGGTCAGTAAGAAAACTGCAGTCGGCAGATTCGTGATGGTTTCGATTGGGCGACCGAATTGTGTTTCGAAGGCGATTTGACTGATAATGAATCGTGATCTTGACCGAAGTGCGCAGAGCGATCGGTTTTGGAATCGCGAACGAATGTGAGTGAGATTCTCGAATGACAGCCCGGCGGCCATGCAAACTGATAACGTCCTTAACCGGTGTTGTTACCGTCTGCGCAGTCGTTCACGCAGTTATGGCTGTGGAGAAGGACACGCCCGCCGAGCGTACATCAAAAATTAAGGCGACACAGGTTCCATTGCCCAAGGCAGTGCCCGAGCCGAAAGAAACTCCGACGACGGCTGCCAAGGTCGAATTGGGGAAACTGTTGTTTTTCGATCCGCGTCTTTCGGGGGACAACAGCATCAGTTGTGCGACTTGCCATTTGCCGGACAAGGGTTTTGGCGACGGCAAGGAAACGTCCCCCGGGTTTGGCGGCGCTGAACTCACACGCAATACACCCGGTTTGTGGAACATCGGTTTCGTCTCCAACTATTTTTGGGACGGACGCGCGAAAAGTCTCGAAGAGCAGGCGTTGGGTCCGATCGAATCGCCGGTCGAGATGAATCAAAACATCGAGGAACTTGAACAGGAGCTTGCCGCCGTATCGGCCTATCACCAGCAGTTTCAATTGGCATTCGGCACGGGCGTGACGCGTGCAGGAATTGCGCAGGCGTTGGCGGCGTTTCAGCGCACATTGTTGACCGGACCGTCCCCATACGATCGCTACCTCGCGGGTGATGAGCAGGCTTTGACCGATGAGCAAAAACTGGGGATGGAGTTGTTCTTCGGCGATGCCGATTGTGTGCGGTGCCACAATGGCGTGCTGTTGACCGATGAAAAGTTTTATCGGGTCGGCGTCTCGTTTAGCGATCAGGGGCGGGCCGACGTGACTAAAAAACGGGATGACCGATTCAAGTTTCGCACGCCCCCGCTGCGGAATGTCGCGCAAACGGCGCCGTACATGCATGACGGTTCAATGTCGACGCTGACGGAAGTGGTCACGTTTTACTACCGCGGCGTGCCGGCGTATGCCCCGGAAGATTTGCCGTTGGATGTCGAGCCGCTGACGGGACAGAGTTTTTCAGACATTCCCGCGGTCGCGGCTTTTCTCGAGGCGCTGACGGGCGAATTACCGGTAATCACACCGCCGGAGATTCCGTAGTCGTCGCAATGACCGGAGTACGGAAATCTTTAAGCTGGGTGGCTGGGGTGTTATCAGGGATTGAATGGCGTCAGAGCATCGATCGCAGTTGAAGCGTCCGAGTGAATGGAAAGCGAGTTAAAGCGGTTTACTTTTTCTCGTGGGCGTTTCTGGCTTGTGGGAGCCAGCTATCATAGAACAAGACGCGGCTATCGCGGCCACAAGTCAGCGTAGTACGCTGTGGCCCCAGATGAACCCAATCATTCAATTCCCTGGGGCTGTGGACGCGAGTTGATGGTATCGAATCGAAACTTCTCCCGCTGCCAATTAACTGTCCGACAATCAAATAGCGCCACCAGCCACCCTGACATTTCGATTCCAACCATCTCTCGCCGGATTGAAACTCAAGATCGTCTGCTTCTGAGGGCATGGCCACACTGCTGACGCGACGTGGCCATGGCACCTGCGCGAAATGGACGAACAGAGAACTTTTTGGTGAAGACCCTCACCCGGACCTGTCGGTCCGACCTCTCCCAGAGGGAGAGGTGACGCATTTACCGTTGAGTATCTTCGAACCGTCATCCCCGCGAAATTGGGGAACAGAAAACTGCTTTGTGAAGACATTCACCCCACCTGCGGCCGACCTTTCCCGCTCCTGACCGACTCCGACAACGTACTCCCCTCTCCCGTCGGGAGAGGGGTCGGGGGTGAGGGGCCTTGGGACAAAGACGGCAATCGAGGCTGAACCTTCGAAGCTGATGAAATCACTCGGTATTCCCACCGTCATCGCCGCGCCGGCGGGGATCCAGCTATTCCAGCAATAATCCAAGAGCCCAATTGACCTGGATTCCCACCCTCCGCGTGGGCGAGCTTACCGCGCCGGAATGACGCTAATGCGATCCTCGGCCGTTTCTAGA
>JANQRQ010000122.1 GCA_028284485.1 Planctomycetaceae bacterium
GGCGAGTGACAACCTTTTGCTCCGGGTCGGTCCCCCGCGCTACGGTACGATTGAGCGCCATCAACGTCGGTTCTAAATCGGTCCGTAGGTGCATGAGAACTTCGTCGGCATGGTTAATCATCTTCTGCACGATTTCGCGGATCTCTTCCCATTCCTTCGGTGCATTGGCGACACGAGCGCCACCTGCAGCCAAGCTAACCGCCGACTGTTCATCGGGTGACCCGTCCGACTCGGAGACTAACCGACCGAATCCACTCATGTCGGTCCGAAGCTTTTCAATGGCTGATTCTGCCCGCTTGATACCGCGCCTGGCCCGATCGAACTTCGGGTCGAGTTCCAACGCCGTTTGGTATTCGACCAACGCCTGCTGGTTGTTTCCGATTTCAAGATAGACGTTCGCCAAATTGACGTGAGCTTCCACCATCTCGGGATTCAGCCGAATGGCTTCCCGGTAGGCGGAGACTGCCATACTTGGCTCGTCCATATGCCGGTAGGCAATTCCGATGTTGTAGAATGCTTCGGCGGATTTGCGGTCCTTTTGAATTCCCTTTTGCAGAATCTCGACCGCCTTGCTGTATTCGCCAAGCCGATTATAGACGGCCCCCAGGTTGACGTAGGCACTGGCCTTCCACGGGTCGAGCTTGGTGACTTCCGCGAAATGCTCGATGGCACCTTCGAAGTCTTCCGCCATAAAGCAGGCAGCGGCCAGCCCCTCGTGCGCACCGACGTGTGTCGCATCGATTTGCAGAGCTTCACCGTAGACTTCGATCGCCGAAGTAAAGTCTTTTCGCTTCACGCATTTTCGGGCACGCTTAACGAGGGCTTCGACTTGTGTCGGTTCAGCGGCCATGAAGAACCCGTTTACTAGCAGAACGATGGGAATCGGGGCGAGTTTCGAGACACCGCCATTCGCAAGCTCTCGCTGCCTCAATCGGCGGTGACCAAGCCTCGGCTATTCAAATGACTCTGTGATTAAGCCTTACGGAAATTATAGCAACACGATTCTCATGGCGAAGGCGCTAATGAATCGATTCCGTCAGAGCAATTGTTTTACTTCGGCTTCCCTCTTGGAACTCGATTTTTCCTTCCCGAGCCAGCCATCCCACGCCCTGCATCACCAAGTCGCGAGGCGCGTCAACCTCTCGTGCGAGTTTGCTCAAAGTGACGGGACCATTTTCATCAAGATGCCCCCATACCAATCCTGCCACAGTTCCGATGCTGTCCACCTGATGTGACAATACGTCAGTCGCCATACCGCCGACTCCTTTCGATTCGAAAGTTAAATTCGAACGCTCCGAAAATATTATAAACAGAATCCCCTGCGCTCCGCAAAAGATCTCGGCCCACTTATCAACCGAAATAATCTTCGCCGTCGTTTTCGACCTCGACATGTCCGCCGGTGTATTCGAGGCTGTTCGTAATCTGTTCGAGAATCGGTCGGTTTTCACGCAGTGACTGGTTTGTTTCCTGGTACAACACCAAAGCCGTAAACTCGTCGGTTTCGAACGCACGAAGAAATGCCGAATTTACGAATTCCAGGCAAACAAAGTCGACGTCTCGGGCAATCGTGCGGCCACGGCACAGGCACGCTTGCGCCTCATAAAAATCGATTTCGTCGTACTCTTCCCGAAACGCTTCCGATGCTGATTCGACTAGTTGCTCCGGCGTTGGACGCTCAAAATAAAGTGTTAACGACCAAAATGAGGTCGAACCATTGTCAATGGTAATGCGATGTTCATTGGGGAAATTATCCTCCGCCAGTTCCCAATTTGCGGGATAACTGAACCGAACACCATGGGAATCGTAGACTTGCAACTCTTCAGACATTGCGGCCGAAAACTGTATTTGATTGATCCACCTCAGGCACCGACGTCCGGTCTTGAGACATGTCCTAAGATCGATTAATTTAGGTGTATTGAATGCAACGAACGCACAAATTACAAGTGCCCGATACATTCAATTATGCCAAACTGATCGTCATAAAGGTTTTGAATCGGCGAAGCCGATTGGAGGCAGGATTTCTGTCTCGGCGATCCGTTTTCAATCTGGTGAGAAAAGAGGGGAGACCGCGATGGCGTCTACGCGTGCGCAAGATGTAGCCGAAATCCTCTGGGAACTGAAACGTGCTCAGAAAGTTGCTACCTACAGTTCGATTGCAAGCCGAGCCGGGTTCAGTGCCGGTTCGAATGGTAGGGCCATGGCCACAACACTACGCACTGTTCGCCGAGATTGGCCCCACCTGCAATGGTGGCGGGCCGTTTCTGATGACGGCCTCCTGAATAAGGAATCGGAACAAGTCGAGTGTCTGCGCGAAGCTGGGTTCGAAGTTGAATCGAATAGCTCCGATGCCGAACAAGTTTCGCACGTCGAACTCGATTCCTTTTTGATGGAATGGGAAGACGAGCAGGAAGAGAATTCCGAATCGTAGAACCTAGGCCAACGTCGTCACCACTGCACTTCATACGAAATCTCTGCAGATTCGGTGCGCCTATTCGTCGTTCTACAGCACCGGCGAGCATTGCTTTTGCGCGCCTATCATGACGCGATTGACCGGCTCGAAACTGGTGTATCAATCAGCACGGTGCCCCAAATGACGCGATAGCGCCGTTCCCGTTTGGCTGACTGCGCAATTGACGACGTCCTGGACTGTACCCGCAACCAGGACTTTTCCGCCACCGGCCCCGCCTTCGGGCCCCAGATCAATCAGCCAATCTGCGGCTGAAATCATGTCGAGCTGATGCTCGACAACCCAAACCGAGTTGCCCTGGTTGATCAACCGATGCAGCAGTTCATTCAGACGCAGAATATCGTCGGGATGTAGGCCAGCTGTTGGCTCGTCCAAGAGAAACAGTGTTCGGGTGCTACCGCTGCGGCTCAACTCGGTTGCTAACTTGACACGTTGAGCCTCACCACCAGAAAGTGTCAACGAAGACTGACCCAAGCATAAGTAACCCAAACCGACCTCGGAGAACGTCTCACAGATTTCCTTCAGGCGCGGAATGTTTTCAAAGAAGTCAGCCGCCTCGTCGAAACGCATTTCAAGCACGTCGGCTAATGACTTTCCCCGATATTTGACTCCAAGTGTCTGGCGATTAAATCGCCGACCACCACACTGAGAGCAGTTTGTGAATATGTCCGGCAGGATATGCATCGAGATTCGCTGCGAACCTTGACCGCCACATTTGTTGCAACGCCCATCCTTGGAGTTGAAACTGAACCGTGACGACTTGAATCCACGAAGGCGAGCTTCTTTCGTTTTCGCAAAAACGTTTCGGATTTCTTTCCACGCTCCCGAGTATGTTCCTGGTACCGATCGGGGGGAGGAACCGATCGGGGCTTGATCGACTTCCACCAGTCGTTCAACGTGATCAACTCCATTGATGCCTGCTAAGGGAAGTCCAGCCAAACCGTTTCCGGCGAGAATGCGTTTAATCGCTTCGGCCGCCACATCTCGCACGAGCGAGGTCTTGCCGGACCCGCTTACCCCTGTTACGGCGACAAATCCGCCGAGCGGTATTCGAATATCAAGATCGGCCAGATTATTTGCCCGGGCACCGACAATCTCTACGCTATGTTCGAAACCGACTTGCCGCGAGCCAAAATCAACGGATGGAAATAGTTCGCCGTTTAGCGACCGACCGGTCAAGGATTGCGAAGTACTGGCGATTTCTTCCGGCGTCCCGGCAGCAATAATTCGCCCGCCATCCCGGCCGGCTCCAGGCCCCATATCAACAACCCAGTCGGATCGTCGAATGACATCGATGTCGTGCTCGACGACAACAACGGTATTGCCCTGATCACGTAGACCAACGAGATTGCGAAACAAACGCTCGGTATCCATAGCGTGCAATCCACTGGTTGGCTCGTCCAAAACCAGGCACACCCCGGTCAAACCGGCTCCCAAAGTTTTTGCAAGCCTGGCCCGTTGATATTCTCCGCCAGACAAGGTTCTTGTCCCTCGGTCCAAAGTGAGGTAGTCCAATCCAACATCCTTGAGGAATTGCAACCGGTTTCGAATTTCGGGCAGCAGTCTTCGCGCCACATGACTGCCCTCAGGAGACAGTTCCGCAGACGCTTGCGATGATGCGATCCGGTCAATGAAATCCGACAGGAACTCCAACGATTGGTCGACCGACATGGCTGTCAATTCCGGCAACGACCTCCCATGAAATCGGATGTGCCGCGCAAAATCATTGAGCCGTTGCCCCTGACAATCGGGGCATATGCTTGATTCGGTTTCCCGACCGGTCGTTTCCTCCGTTTCTCCCGTGTCTTTATCGAGCACGACTCCTAAACCCTCGCATCGCGAACAGGCACCGTATGGGCTATTGAAGCTAAGAGTTCGAGGCTCCACATTTGGAAAACTCTGGTCGCAATAGGCACAGGCAAACTGTGTGCTATAAAGCTCATCGCCCCATGCGCCGCCTTCCTCAATGCTGACCAGACATGTTCCCTCACTAAAGTTGACCGCGAGCGAAATCGATTCGTTTAGTCTCTGCTGAATCCCTTCCTTAATGACAACGCGGTCGACGATCGCATCGATTGTGTGCACTTGGGCAGGATCGAGTTCTGGCGGTGCAGCGGAATCGAATATCTCACCATCAATTCGGACCCTAACAAATCCTTCCTTCGCAATACGCTCGAGTACGCCAACATGGCGACCGCGTCGCTCCCGCACAACAGGTGCAAGAATCATCAACCGAGTACGATCCTGTAATCGACAAAGCCGATCGGCAATCGCACGAACGCTTTGTTTAGTCACTGCCCGACCGCATTTCGGGCAGTGCACTTCACCCGCGCGGGCATATAAGACACGAAGATAATCCATCACTTCGGTCGTTGTGGCCAGCGTACTTCGAATCTGCGCTGTTCGCACACGCTGATCAACGGTTACCGTTGGTGGAAGGTGTTCGATGGCGTCCACGTCGGGGCGTTCAAACTGGTCGAGAAACTGCCGAGTATCTGGCGATAAGCTTTCCAAAAAACGCCGCTGGCCCTCGGCAAACAATGTGTCAAATGCTAAGGAACTTTTTCCACACCCACTGACGCCGGTCACGACGACAAGCCGATCTCGAGGAATGTCGACGTCAACATCGCGAAGATTGTGAACGCGTGCACCACGAATCTGGATGCCGTTTTCGGCTGGCATCGCAGCTAACCTCGACGTCGAGTCAACGCAATTCCGCTTTGATGGATTCAATGGGCTACCGGCTGATTCGTGCATCTCTCGGCAGGTCTGCCAGGGTAGCAGACCGATTAGGAGTTGCTAAGATAGCAGAGACAGACAGGTGTCGGCAGGGTTTCCTGGAATGGAATTCTGCCAAGCGAAACAATCGAATCATGCGTAACCGACGAGTCGCCATGAACGGTTTGCCTCGGTCACGCCGATTCCTGCAGTTAAATCGTTCATCGCAGGCACAACTGGGCGGCATGCGTGTTCCGCAATGTCGATTGTCTGTTGCAATTCTTAACAATCGAAATTCACTACACGACGCGTTCGTAATACCGTCCGCGAAACATATGGCACCGATTATTCCGCAGAGCTTCTTATTTCGGTATTCGTTGGCAGCCCATCGATGTGACGAACTGCCGATTCTCAAACGAGGGAAGCTGATAAGCCTCCCCAAAGAGTTCGCAATTGTCGTACCTTCAGGCCTGACCGACGGCCCGGCATTTGCAGATTTGAGGATCGCATGGAACGACCAAGGGTTGGCCATTACAGCAAATGTCACAGGAAAAAAGCACCCACCCGAAGCCGATCCCCAGATCGCACTCGAATCAGACGGTCTGCAACTGTGGATCGATACACGCGATACTCAATCGATCCACCGGGCGAGCCGTTTCTGCCACCATTTTTGCATACTGCCTCGTGGCGGCGGACAAAAGAAAGATCAGGCGTGTGTCGTGCAACTTCCGATTGCTCGAGCGCGGGAAGATGCCCCGACGGCAGTCCTGAAGACTTCGAAAGTCTCTGCGAGTCTTACACAAGACGGATACGAACTCAGCATCTGGCTTCCGGCCGAAGCACTGACCGGTTTTGAACCTGAAGTCAATCCGCGTATCGGCTTTTACTACTGCGTCCGCGATTCCGAACTTGGGGAACAATGCTTGAGTGTCGACCGGGAATTTCCGTTCGATCACGACCCAAGTCTATGGGCAACGCTAAGGCTCGTCTCGGATGACACCGGGTGATTCATCCCGATCGATTGTCTGCGACGCCAATTGCCGGTGGACCCGATTGCGGGCCTTGCTGATGATAAGCCAAGGTACGCCCCGTGGTTCGCATGTTTCAAATGACGTACAGATGAATCGCACAGAAATGGCATGCGGCACCGCCGATTACGAACACATGCCAAACCGCGTGTGAGTATCGCACTCGTACATCGCGTATCCAGAAATAGATGCCGCACATAAAAAGAATTCCCCCTCCGGCGAGATACGCTAATCCCATCGCGGGCATCTGTTGGATCAGCGAGCCGGCGCCAATAGTCGGTAGCCAGCCAAGTACCAGGTAGACCCAAAGTCCAACGTTGCGGCGTCGGCGAATCAATATCTTGTAAAAGATCGCTGCGATCGCCACGCCCCATTCGGCGATTAGCAAAAATCGACCCAATGGATCAGTCATGTAAACGACAGCAAACGGAGTAAACGATGCCGCCATGAACAGAGCAATTAAAGATTGGTCGAGCGTCCGAAAAAAGTGACGAAGCTGGCGGGCCCGAAAGGAGTGCGACAGCGTTGAAACGGCAAACAGCGACACAAGCGATACAGCATACAAGACGCAGGAAAAAAGAACCGGGCCTTGATGATTCTCATAGGCCGCGGGGAGCAACTGCGAGACGCCAATTGCGCTGAGTGCCCATCCGAATCCATGTGTGATTTGATTGGCGGACTCTTCATCGATCCGAACAGAAAATCTTCGGAGTGAGTGCTCGAAGGAATTCATTGGCCCGCTAGTAGGCGTATCTTGCTGCGTCACGTCCGTTGTGCCTCAGGATATGCTTTACGACCCGCTGGGATCGTATGATGTTGCCGTGCCAGTTCTACGGCTTCCTTACCAAGAAAACTGCGCACCGGTAGCGAGATCGGTATTTGTAAAATCGGATTGTGGATTGGAAAATGGGGCGGAGTTATAGAAATTGCCCGCGAATCGGTCAACAGAAATTCACTCGATCAACGGGCTCAGAATTCGGAATGTCAATCGCGAATCGCGCAGCGGTATTCGCTGCAACTTGAGACAGGATGGCGAGATAGCAACGGTCTGCCGTTCGACAGCCGAAAAGCAACGTGGGAGTTGTCTGGACCGGGATCTGCCCGACTATTCAATTGTCAGGGTGTAACTAATCGCCCCGATCGGCTCGCCTTCCTTCGCGTCGGCGTAGTGCTCGTGGCACATCACACATTTCTGCATCACGACAGGGATCGGCGTAATTGCCCGCAGCATTGGCTTACCATCGATGGTGACCTGCTGCTCGTAGTAGTCCTTGCCACTTTTTAACTGCCGAATTCCCTCTTTCTCAAACTCGTCCTGGGCAACATTCTTGGCTTCGTACGGTTCACCCGTCGCATCGATCAACCGCACTTTGTGCCACCCCTTTTTCGAAATCGCATCGAACAACGCCACTGCTGCGCTGCCCGCAGGGAAGTCGTCTTCATTATGAACGTATTTGTCGGTGATCAAAACCACGGCCGTCTTGTAAATGTCGTCGAGCATTTTCACCGTCTTGCGAGCCCGTTGAACGGCCGGCGAATTCGCGGCAGCGTCAGACGACTGAGCTTGCGCATCGGATCGCAGACTGTAAGCCAATATGGTGACTGTTGCCAAAATCGAGAGTCCCAAGCCGAAGAGAATTCGCTTCATTAATTCACCCTTTCATGATCGTGCACGATCCTAGATTGCGGCGATGGCGTTAGAGACAGTCCCTGAACGACCAATGGAATCAATTGAGCCGATTCGCGAATCCAATTGCGTAAGGCGTCACGATGGCGCGCCACTGGCACGCATTGTTACCCGAATTTCGCCCCGGCCCTTAAACATGCATAAACAATACTTCTTTTGCGTGTTTATATCTTCGAAGCCACGACGAGTCAAGCGCGGAACGCTCATGTCGATTTGCCTTCGGTTGATCGTCTTATTTGCGGTTCGGCGCTGTGCCGCGCGGCTTCCACATCTCTGTGGGTGTATGCGCTTCCCGAAGGATCCGCTTTGCTTGGGCGACGATCTCCGGGTGTTCTGCTGAAACGTCGTGCGCTTCGCCCAAGTCATCCTGCAAGTTGAAGACTTCGAAATTGTCGCTGAACATCGGTTCGCAGATGATCTTCCAGTCCCCCATGCGAATTCCGCGGCGGGAGCCTTGCTCGTAAAACTCCCAGTACAAGTATTCGTGGGCCTTCTGGTCTGCGCTGTTCCCCATCAATGTCGGAACGATGCTGATTCCGTCAAGATTGTCCGGAGTCTTTGCACCGGCCAATTCCGCAACTGTCGGAAGGATGTCGCCGAAGTAACCGATGTGATCTGACACTGTTCCCGGTGAAATTTTGCCGGGCCAGTGGGCAATCATCGGGACACGAATCCCGCCTTCGTATAACGCCCGTTTGATGCCACGCAGTGGTCCATTCGAATTGAAGAAATCGGGATCATTGCCTCCTTCGGCATGCGGCCCATTGTCCGACGTGAAAAAGACAACGGTGTTCTTGTCGATTCCGTGCTGTTTAAGCCGGTCCATCAACTGCCCGACATCGCTGTCAACTCGTGAAATCATCGCTGCCAGGCCCTTTTGCGGCTCCGGCCAATTCTTGTTGCGGTACCGGCCGTGATCGGGAATCTCCATTCCTTTGTCACGCGCCTCGTTGTTGGCGTGCGGTAAGGTTAAAGCGTAATACAAAAAAAACGGCTTGTCTCTATTTCGATCGACGAACTCCAAGGCCGCAGATGCAATGAGATCATGCGAGTACTGTACCTTCTCGCTGGCTACACCTTGTCCGTACTGGCCTTCGTCCGGCACGACATTGGGAAGGCTCACGCGTTTGCCATTGCGAATGAGAAAAGTCGGATAGTAATTGTGAGCGTGATGCTGATCGAGGTAGCCGAAGAACGAATCGAAACCTTGGCGAGTGGGGATTCCTGTCGAGCCTTCGTGCCCGAGCCCCCACTTGCCCGCCAATCCCGTTGCATAGCCGACATCCTTAAGTGGTTCCGCAACGGTGACGTCCTCGGGACGGAGATTGGTTTTGCCGTTTCCGCGTATGTAGCAATGACCGGTATGGAGACCTGTCATCAATACGCACCTCGAGGGTGCGCAAACCGTGGATCCAGCGTAAAACTGGGTGAATTTCATTCCTTCGGCTGCCATTCGATCGAGATTCGGAGTTTGGATCACGTTTTGTCCATAGCACCCCAAGTCACCATAACCGAGGTCGTCCGCCATAATGAAAATAATGTTGGGCCGACTCGATTCCTGAGAAAATGCAGTTTGAACACTTACCAACAGCATGATTCCCAATACAAGTATTGAGCTGGCACGATACTTCAATGCGGTAATCGTCATGGCAAACGTCCGTCAATTCTCTAGAGCAAATTTTGTGATCGTGGCAACTGTCGCACCACCTTCACTGCACAGTATCAGGCAATTGTGACACAAGCAATATTCCTGTCGCGGATATCAAAGCGAAGTCCGAGTTGCCGGCCAAACTCGTTGACCTCGAGAGAACAGTTTTGGAGTCGCCGGCGCTTTGGCGTTACAATGCAACTGGTATCGACGTGCGGATAATAAACACGCTCTTAGGAACGGAATGTCATGGCGAATGTCATTCGTCTTTCAGCTGGTATCACCACGATTTTAGTTACCTGCGCAAATCTGCTTCTTGGCGCGCACGACGCCAACAGGGCACACGCCGACGAATTTTCGTGGCCGAATGAGGAATGGGAGACGGCAAGCCCCGCTGACGTGGGAATGGACCCACGGCTCATCGAATCGGCACGTGACTACGCGCTTACGGGGAGTGGTTCGGGCTATATCACGCGTCATGGGAAATTGATTCTCACTTGGGGCGACACGCGCCGGAAATACGATCTCAAGTCGACAAGCAAATCGATCGGCATTACGGCGCTCGGGTTGGCGATCGCCGATGGCAAATTCGCGCTGCACGACCGAGTCGTCGATCACCATCCCGCATTCGGCATCCCTCCCAAAGAAAATGCTCAGACCGGTTGGCTCAATAAGATCACAGTATTTCATCTTGCCACTCAAACAGCCGGTTTCGCCAAACGTGGTGGATACGAACCTTTGTTATTCGAACCCGGCACACGATGGCACTACAGCGACGGCGGACCAAATTGGCTCGCGGAATGCGTGACGTTGGCATACGGCCGCGACATAAGCGACCTAATGTTCGAGCGTATCTTCACTCCGATTGGAGTGACTG
This sequence comes from Planctomycetaceae bacterium, assembly GCA_028284485.1. Lineage (GTDB taxonomy): Bacteria > Planctomycetota > Planctomycetia > Planctomycetales > Planctomycetaceae > JANQRQ01. Next base: position 10,426 of record JANQRQ010000122.1, read on the forward strand.
CCGATGATTTGCACTGGCGAAACAATTCCTACCGTCCACACAAAATTAGCGGCGTGATGAGGCGTGAATTCGGCTCGGGCGTGCATGCCAATGTCGATGCCATGGCCCGACTTGGCTACCTGTATTTGCGTGACGGCCTTTGGAAAGGTCGCCAATTGCTGCCGTCAGACTTTATCGACAAGGCGCGATCGACGTTTCCCGAGGTCATCGGTCTTCCGGAAGAACCAGTCCGCAACGCGGCCACGCGACAGGGCAGATCAAGCTCCCACGGTAACGCCTCGGATCATTACGGCTTGTTGTGGTGGAATAATGCCGACGGCTCCCTGGCGGGTGTCCCCCACGATGCGTATTGGTCATGGGGGTTGCACGACAGTCTCATTATTGTGATTCCGAGTTTGGACATTGTCGTTTCCCGAGCTGGGAAATCGTGGTCTCGCGAACCAGGAGGCGAGCATTATGACGTGCTCAAACCGTTCTTACAGCCGATTGTTGCCGCCGTGCAGGGTCGTAAAGAAATTGCCGATGGAGAAATCTCAATTGATCGGCCAGCGGAGCAAAGAACGTATCGAGGACTGAGGGAATTCAATCCGCCGCCCTCCCCCAATGAAGAATCGGTTCAGGCCATCGTCGGCGCCACAATGATTGACGGCTATGGGGGCGAACCGATCGATGATGCAGCCATCGTGATCAAAGGTAACCGCATTGTTGCCGCCGGCAGTCGCAACGATGTTTCAATTCCTGCGGACGCCACGATATTTGACACGACTGGATTGACAATCTTGCCGGGCCTCCTCGATGCCCATTTTCATATCGGATCCGGCGCGGGGATGTATGAGATACCTCCGCTGTTTCTGTCGCACGGCGTGACGACCGCCCGTGATCCAGGACGTCCCATTGAGATCTACGAGCCGGTCCGCGATTCCAAGAAGCCGGTGCCACGCTGCCTGGTCACGGGACCGCATTTCGATCGGGCTCCGCCTGCCCATCCCCATAATGCCGTGATTCTGAATACCCGCGCAGAAGTGCGGCGTGCCGTTCAGCGCTACTTCGAGCAGGGCGCTTCAGGGATCAAGGTCTACTACCGGTTGCCGCTCGAATTGATTGCAGAAACATGCACGACATCCCATGCACTCGGAATCCCGGTCACCGCTCATTTGGAGTTGATCGACGCCGACGACGCCATCCTTGCCGGGTTGGACGGGATCGAGCATATCGCTTCGTTCGGAACGGCCTTGGCCGAGCCGGATATCGCGGCCCGGTTTCAGGAGGCCGTTGATTCGCATAATGAATCGAGGAAGGATGAGCGTTACCGTTTGTGGGCATCGCTCGATTTGGAGCGGTCACCCCGAGTTCAACCATTGCTTGAGTTGATCGTGAAGCACGGAGTTTACGTTTCACCAACACTGGCGACATTCGAGCGCCGTGCCGGAGACAACCGCGTTGAAGAGTTCCACGTTCGTGGATTTGAAAACATGTTGAAATTTACCGGCATGTGTCATGCTGCAGGTGCGACAGTCGTCACTGGTTCGCACACTTGGTCGAATCAAGTTGATCTCGGATGGGCTTATCAGCGGGAGATGGAACTACTGGTCGAAAGTGGAATGACGCCGTCGGAAGTCATCACCGCATCGACAATGGCCAACGCGCGGTTCTTCGGTGTTGCGGAACGTCTCGGATCTATCGAGAATGGCAAACTGGCTGACTTCGTACTGGTCCAGGGAAATCCGCTCGAAGACATCCGCGCCATGTACAATGTCAGACATGTCATGCTGAATGGGCTATGGGTGGACCAGACGCCCCCCAAGACTTTCCAAGGCCGATGAATGCCGGGAAAAGGATATCGCAATGAAACGCATGTTTTCGATCGTCGTTGCCAATTTGTGCGTCGTCACATTGACGCTTTCGACAAATGCCGCCGATCGCAACACAAGTGGCCAAGCGGATGGCAACACGAACGACCTCAGTAGTTGGCAGCAAGAATCGCCCCGTGACGAGATTCGCCCCGACTTTGCAATTCGGTCGGACGGAGGAAGAAGCGGTCGTGGCAGCCTCGTGATCGAGGCGGACGGGCGCAAAGGGCTGGACGGCTACTGGGGGAAAACGGTTCCCGTTGAGGGAGGCCGGCATTACCGTTTTCAGGCGTATCGTACGACCGCCAATGTCGCATCTCCTCGACGAAGTGCGCTGGTCAAACTCCGCTGGCAGGACGAGAACGGAAACAGTGTTGCCTTCGAAGGCGACGTCGCGGACCACTATCGCTACGCGTCGGGCGCTAAGACTACACCGCTTTTTCCCACGGACAAGAACGCGGACGAACATGGCTGGACCGAGGTCTCTGACACTTATTGGGTCCCCAGCCAGGCGACGCAAGCCGTCATCGAATTGCATTTGCAGTGGGCCCCCGATGGACGCGTCGAATGGAGCGACATTTCTCTCGAGCCGACTGAGCCCCCTGCCGGCCGTAAAGTCCGATTGGCGACCGTTCATCTCCGGCCGAAAAACACAAAATCGCCAGACGAGAACCGACGCCTGTTCGCGCCGATGATCGACGAGGCAGCACGGCAACGTGCTGATCTTGTCGTCCTACCGGAAACGCTCACCTATTGCGGAACAAGTTTGAGTCCAGCGGAAGTCAGCGAACCAATTCCCGGACCATCGACCGAGTTTTTCGGCGAGTTGGCCCGCAAACACGATTTGTACATTGTGGCAGGCCTGTACGAACGATATCAGCACCTGGTGTATAACGTCGCCGTGCTGATCGGCCCAGATGGCGAAGTCGTGGGCAAGTATCGCAAAGTCACGCTTCCGACTGGTGAGGTCGACCGAGGCGTCGCGCCGGGAAGCGAATATCCCGTCTTCAAAACTCGATTCGGAACCGTGGGAATGATGGTCTGCTACGACGGATTCTTTCCTGAGGTTTGTCGGAACCTGGCAAACCAGGGGGCCGAAGTCATTGCCTGGCCGGTGTGGGGTTGCAACCCGTTGCTTGCCGAAGCCCGTGCTGCCGAGAATCATGTTTACGTTGTGAGCAGCACCTATACCGACATTTCGACGAATTGGATTGTGTCGGGCGTCTTCGACCATGCCGGGAATCGATTGGCCGTCGCAAAAGAATGGGGAACTGTGGCCGTTGCGGAAGTCGACTTGGATGACCGCACACAATGGCGCAGCCTGGGTGATTTCAAAGCAAAGATCCCCCGACATCGACCGGAATGAGGTGCACGCCCTCTCACGCGGCCGCTCGTTGATCGACGACCGGAATCTCATCCTGGCCATCTGCAGCCTGATCAATCAGCTGCTGAATCCGATCCATTTCGTTCTGGATCAACTCGACATAGCGAGCCAATTCTTCACGGTTCAAATGTGCCGGAACGCTAACAGAATTCCCGGAAATGCAAAAAACCGTCGAAAACGGCTTGGGAAGAACCATGTCGGTCCAACGGCCTTCAATTCGCCAGCAACGACTCGCGGCAAATGCCATCGGCACAATTCGTCGGCCTGACTGCGACGCGAGGTAAACAATCCCGGCCTTCATTTTTCGGCGGGGTCCGCGCGGCCCATCCGGAGTGAATGTAATGTGCTTATCGCTCGCGATTGACATCATACGGCGCATTGCGACCGCACCTCCGCGCCGGCTCGATCCACGAACAGGGATGACATGCAAGTACCGCATGGCATTCGCCAAGACCGAACCATCCTGGTGCTGACTGACGAGAGCTGCCATATGGTGCGGCCGCCCGACGAATAAGGGCATGAGCAAACCGTCGTGCCAGACAGAGTACAGAAATCGGTCGTCCAGATTGGGATTCTGCGCGTCGAAATCAACGGCGAACCGTCGCAAATCAACTCTGACCGTTAAAAAGATCAGCCGAATCATCCCAACGGCTAGGAATGCAGCAATACGCGAAGCGAGCGAACTTTGTATTCGCACCAATTTCCTTTCCGGTGTGCAAAACTGAATCTTGAGCGCGCCGCCGTACTCAACTCTGGCGCGGCGGTCATTGAGGATCGGAATTCTACAAATCACCGGTTAGGTGAGAATATCAAATCCCGTCCTGGCTGCATTGACGGCGGGCTTGTCGTCGCAACTCATGGATTTGCCGCGAGTTTTGCGAATGTGACAGGCTGGGCCTATTTCGGCGGATCGAACAGAGATGCGGCAACGATACCCCAATTCAGGGCCGCCCGTGACTTCAGCCGATCCCGAACTCAATAACGTTCAATTCGCAACATCCAGCTTTTGCTCCCCCGCGTTCAGTCGGTTTGGATTCCGTTCTGATCATTTTTTGGGAAATCTTCGAAAAAGTGCGCCGAAAACCAGGGATTCATGTACGAAATCTACGAGAAATCTCCACTACTACTATCAGAGGACTTAACAAACACCACACGACGGCCCTGCACGGGAACCGAGACCATGAGACTGACTTTACGAACATTGCTGGCGTATTTGGACGACATTTTGGAGCCTTCACAGGCTAAAGAAATCGGCCAAAAGGTTGCAGAAAGCCCCGCAGCAACAACGCTGGCCAATCGCATTCGCGAAGTCATGCGGAGGCGGCGATTAACCGCCCCGGAATTGAACGGTCCGGGTTCCGGCCTCGAGCCGAATATCGTTGCCGAATACCTCGACAACAACATGTCAGCGGAAGGCGTGGCTGATGTCGAGAAAGTCTGCCTCGAGTCGGACGTACATCTCGCGGAAGTTGCCGCTTGCCATCAGATTCTGACCCTTGTTTTAGGGGAACCGGTCGAAATCGTTCCCAACAGTCGAGAGCGAATGTACGCGTTAGGCCCGGTAGCGCCGAGTTCTCGTTTTGTGGTCAAGGACGACGAGGACAACCCGTTTTCCGATGCCCCGGCTGACGAACTGGAGCCGCCTGCTGCCTCGCGGCCTACCACTGATCAGGAATCGATCGAAATCCCGGATTACCTCAAGCCGCGACCGCTGTGGAAGCGTGCTGCACCTGCGATTGCAGTGATGGTCGCCCTCGGTGTTTGGATCGGTCTGTTTTTCATTGATCATTCCAGCTCGTTCATCCCTGGGGACAAAATCGGCAGCGGAACTGATCAACAGATCGCTGAACTACCACTCGACGAATTGACGCTTGATAACGTCATCGACGACGGTGGCTTGGAAGTTACCGAGTCGTTTACTCCGGAGGAGCTGCCGATTGTCGACGACACGGAGACCGAAGACCAACAAGTGGCGTTGGTCGACGCATCGGCGATCCCTGGCGACCGGCTTTCTCCACTCGATGATGAACCGGTCGGTATTTCGGACGATTCTCAGCAAGCTCCCATCGACCCGGACGCAAATCAACTTCCGATTCTGCCCGAAATCGAACCGGAAAATGTGAACGCCGAAACCGTTGAAGTGGCGACGCTCACTCCTGAGCCGACTGTATCGGGCACGGCGACAACGACTTCCCAACCACCGGATCCGCTGCCAGAGGTGACGATCGAAATCCCAAGAGTGCAATACATCTCTCAAACCGGAATATTGCTGAATTATGACACTCTCGAAGAGGAATGGTTTGTGACTCCACCTCGCGCGCTGATTCATGCCGGGGAAAGGATTGCTGTCCCAGAACCATTCGATGCGACACTTCGAGTCGGGGACGGGCTTTGTGAGACCACATTACGTGGCGGCACTTCCGCTGTTTCTGCAAGTTGGGCCGAGTCAGCATCATTTGGATTTGATCTACGGAAAGGCAGAATCGTTTTTGAACGAATCGACGCGAATTACTTTGAACCTGATCGGGAATTTGGTCCCGAAAACGAGGGATCTGAGGAACTCGAATCCGGCCAAGAGAGCCTCGATATGACATTGGGGTTGGCAGGAGAGATCTGCTTGCTCGAACTTTTGACTTCGGACACGATGTGCGGCGTTGAATTGCAGCCACGTGAGCCTGAGCAGTTTGAGCAGGAATTCGCGGTTGAATCGTACACTGGTGGATTGTACGTGGTGAGTGGGAGTGTTCGGCTCACAGACGGTGCCGGTCACTCGGTCACGGTCAACGCCGGCGATTGGTACTCTCTTACTCCTTCTGACCGCAAGGCTGCAGCCGATCCCGAAGGATTCGAGTCATTGGGTTACAAACAAGTGCCGTTGCTGGTCATTCCGAAATGGCTGAACACGCACGAAGATCCCCTCTCAGCGACTCAGCGGCGATTTGCCGTTCTGTTTGAAAATGAATTTGTCATCGAGCAACCCATTCGGTTGAGCCTCCCTGCCACTGTTCAGTCACGCCGTCCGCAGCTTTCGGAATGGGGTGTGAAGACAATGGCCGTGACAGAAAGTGTCGGCTCGTTGGTCGAGGCATTAACCCACGCCGAACATGAGGAATCACGAATGGCCGCGATCCATGGTCTGCGCCAGTGGCTGCCAACAGACCCAGGGAACAAGGATATTCTGCGAACCGAGTTGGAAAACAACCTACATGGTGATGCAGCAGATATCGTCTATAAGTTGTTATGGGGATACGACGAAAATGACTTGGCCAAGCGCACGCCCCTGCCGACACCCTCGCAGAGGCTACTCGAATGGTTAGGCCACGGCGAGATTGCCGTTCGCGAACTGGCGTTCTATCATCTTTACCGATTGACGGGCCGCAAATACGACTACCGACCGTTGAATTCGGCGGCCCAACGCAACATTGCCATTAACCGATGGCAAAGCTATCTGGACAAAGAGGGGGCATTGATCCCTTAACCGTTCCAGAGTCAATTTGAAGTCACCACGTTTCGCGAGAATCGCCTCGGCTCTGTCAGTGGGGGCAGTACGCCCGGCGACTGTTTGATTTCGACAAAGCAACTCGAATGTTGCGTTTCATTCGCCAGTATCTCGAACTTGTGCGATTCAGCCACACGGTGTTTGCGCTCCCCTTTGCGCTCTTCTCAGCGGTCCTCGCGTGGCGAACAGTGCCGTTTCGGTGGCAGGATCTCTTCGGAATTCTGCTGTGCATGGTTTTCGCGCGTTCTGCCGCAATGGCGTTCAACCGAATCGTCGATCGCAAATTCGATGCGCTCAACCAGCGAACTTCGAAGCGGCACATCCCTGACGGCCGATTGAGCTTGGCAGGCGTGATTTGTTTCACATTCGGCATGAGTGCCGCGTTCGTGGCATCAACTCTGTTGTTTTTGCCAAATCAGTGGCCGTTGATCCTTTCACTGCCTGTCTTGTTGTTTTTGCTCGGTTATTCCTATTCGAAACGATTCACTGCACTGTGCCACTACTGGTTGTCGGCCGCGCTCATGTTGTCCCCGATTGCTGCCTGGATTGCGATCACCGGCTCACTCAGTTGGACACCTGTGTTGTTGGCGGCCGTCATTTTCTTCTGGGTCGGTGGTTTCGACATTATTTACGCCTGCCAAGATTACGAATTTGATCAGCAGCAGAACCTGCATAGTATTCCGGCCCGCTGCGGAATCGAGCGTGCCTTGCGAATTGCACTGCTAAGTCATTTCTTGGCAGCAGTCAGTCTGTTCGGATTATGGCACATCGCTGGACTGGGGCCCCTTTTTCTCGTCGGCGTGATCGTCATCACGTGCCTGCTGGCCTACGAACACTGGCTAGTGCGTCCCGACGATCTTGCTCGAGTCGGGGTCGCGTTTTTTCACGTTAATGCCGTCATCAGCCTGGGATTGCTGGTCGTCGGCCTGGCGGACGTCTGGCTGACCAGTTGACTCACGTCGTTTCGGCGACCCAGCAAGGATCGATCACTGTGAACGGTGGCACCGAGTGGCTGAAATTGCTATGCCTGACTAGAATGAAGAGGAGGAAGTAAGCGGCCTCCTTCAGGACCCAGGGTCCATGATTGATTGTCGCGGCCACGAGACAGCGCAATACGCGGTAGCCCCCATTTTGCGGTGACACCGAATAAATCGACGATGAATACTGCAACCTATCAAAAAAACCTGGACACGATTTCTGACAAAGTAGCGTCCGGAGAACGGGTGACTTTCGAAGAGGGCGTGTTCCTCGATCGCGAGGTCGACGTGCTGACGTTGGGTCGGCTCGCCAACACGATTCGCGAGCGCAAGAACGGAAACTACGCGTACTATAACACGAACATCCACCTCAACCCGACAAATGTTTGTGTTTACCGATGTACGTTTTGTGCATTCCGATCCGACCTCAAGGCTGAGAAGGCATACACGTTTACAGACGATATGATTCGTGAGCGTGTGCAAGAAGCCGTCGCCAGCGGAGCGACCGAAATTCATGTAGTCGGTGGATTGCATCACCAGAAAAAATTCGACTGGTACGTTAATGTTGTACGAGTCATTCACGAGACGTGTCCAGAACTGCACATCAAAGCTTGGACCGGAGTCGAGATTAACTGGTTTAGCCATATCACGAAGAAGCCGTTTGATTGGGTCCTGCAGCAGTTAATCGATGCCGGATTAGGGAGTATGCCCGGTGGCGGTGCGGAAATCTTCGATTCCGAAATCCGCGATCAAATCTGCGAGCACAAGTCTGACGCGGAAAACTGGCTGGAAATACATCGCGTTGCGCATGCGATGGGCCTGCGTTCCAACGCGACAATGCTGTATGGCCACCTGGAGCAGGCCGAGCACCGTGTTGACCACTTGTGCAGACTGCGAGAATTGCAGGATGAAACCGGTGGGTTTCAAACATTCATTCCACTGGCATTTCATCCCGAGAACACGGGCATGGACTATCTTCACAGGCCAAGTGGTTTAACCGACTTGAAGGTCGTGGCGCTGTCTCGCATCATGCTGGATAACTTTGACCATATCAAAGCCTATTGGATCATGCTTGGTGAAAAGATTGCACAAATCGCTTTAAGTTTTGGCGCCGACGACTTGGACGGGACGGTTGTGCACGAATTGATCTACCATGATGCCGGCGCGAAGACGCCAGAGGGGCTGACCGTCAACCAGTTGCACCGACTCATTGAAGAAGCAGGACGAATTCCCATCGAGCGCGACACACTTTACCGGCGAGTCGTCCGTGATGGTCCGCGTTGGTCGATTGGCGATCCGCTTGTTGCTGGAAACGTATTTTGATCCGCCAATAAGACAAGAAATACCTATCCGTCGACGCAACACAGCGTTCTAGAAATCGGGATTCCTGACAATGAACGAAAAATTGCCTCGGACCGTCAGCCGTGAGATTGCGTTCGAAAACGGGACAGCGATCGGCATCAGCAATCGTTGGGTGAATGGGCAGTACTGTTCGTTGTTGACGCCTGCTGGTATCGTGGGCTGTGGGATTTACGATTTGGAAACTCCGGCCGAATTCGGTCAGGCAATCGCCATTGCCAAAGGCACTCCGCAAGACCCACTTGTCGAGCCGGAAGACCTATTTGAGGCCCGTATCGTCGGGGTTACACCCCTCGCGGAAGAATACGGAATTGCAGTTGGCATGACCGGTCGCGAGGCGGTCGAATTAATGCTCAAGGCTGTTAGTATGGGTGAATCATGAGTGAATCGACTACTCGCTTACGTGTGAAGTGCCTCGACCACGTGACAATCGTCGTCAAAGACCTGGAAGCCTCTCGAAGATTTTATGTCGAGTGCCTGGGGATGGATGAGGTAGAACGACCCGGTTTCAAGTTCGATGGTTTGTGGTTCCAAGCCGACCAGACACAAATCCACCTGATATTGGAACATGACGACTCGGGACCCGCAGGGCTTTCTTCACCGGAACGACCCGTATCAAGTCGTACCCATCATTTCGCGTTTGAGGTCGAAGACTCACACGCGGCAGCCGCCCATTGCCGTGAAATGGGCGTAACGATTATTCACGATCCGAAGCCGAGGCCCGATGGTGCCGTCCAGACGTTCGTCCAGGACCCCGACGGGCATATCGTGGAATTGTGCTCTCCACCCGGCAGTTAGACGCAATAACAAATCCGCAGACTCGGCGGTGGGGGAACACAATACTTCCGCGACAGAAGCTCCTACCGCGAGTATATTTACGGCACGCGGGCGGCAACGATCGTGACGGATCAACCGATCGGATTCCTCATCCTGCGAAATCCCCTGGAAAGAACCTAGCCGCCCTGTTTATACTTAATTGAACGATCAGAGATCCTGCAAATCCGTCTAAATTCGTTGTGACCGAAAGCGATTGAATGTCGAACGCCAACAAAACCATGGTCTACGTGTCGATGGGCTTGACCGCGGTGGTCGGCTTGCTGGCAATTCTTGATTTGGCTATCAAAATCCCGTTTGCCGGCCAAACAGTGATGGATATTATGTTCCTCATCGCGGTCGGCATGGTCGGATACATGTGCTGGGACACATACCAGGATATCAAATAGCCCCGGCGAATCGGCGAAACTGCCACGCCCGATCGTCGCGGCGGGCTGACCGGTTCTTGATCGAAAACAGCTCTTCCGATTGATTTCAATCGGTGCCGAGAATCTCACAGCGTCGAATCGATTGCCGAGACGCTTAAGAAGCCGAGATCATCTGGCCCATGGACGCCATGAATGCGCGAATTTCATCCGCCGGATACAGGCAGTAGGCAAACTCTCGGTTTTGCAGAATCGCATTTGCTTGCAAGCGTTGCTCGACGCGTTGCAAATCTTCGCGAATCATATTGAATTGGCGAGTCGTCGAATCCGCCATTTGGTGATTCAATTCCTGCAGCCGCCGAAACCTAAGGAAATTTGTACGTCGCTCGTTACGACGTTGTTGCGGGGAGCGGCTTTCAGCATTCAAGCGGTTTTGCTCGTCGATCAGTTGTTGTTTTTCACGCATCAACTGTTGCAGGTCAGGCTGGTCGGGGGCGTCCAGGTAACGCTGCGGGTTGTACACTCGATCGCGTAATAACATACGCAGCCGTCTTGCTTCTTCCTCAGCCACTTGATGTGCCTCACCAAGTGGTAGATGTAGCGTCGCAGACAACGTCAGAAAATCGGGTGGTGAAATCTTGTAGAACCGCGAAATAATACGGTCGGTCATTTCGTCATACTTCGCACCGCCGATGCCATGCACAAATAGGTCTGCCAAACAGAGCCTCGCAAACAATGTTGTCGTCAACGCTCGAGTCCGCAAATGAATGCCCTGACTCGTCAATTCTTTCATTGCCTCGACGGCGCAGCACGCATCCATATCGGGGGCGAGCGGAAATCGGCAAAACTCATTTTCCCCGTCGGACAGGACAATCTCCCGCGACAACTGCTTCGCATAAACGCGTTTTCGTTCCTGGTCGCCGCTCCGCCATACCCAGAATGGTGCTTCGAGCCATTCGTCGCGCACTGTGAGATCCGCCACGGGGTGAGTTCGGCTTCGAACGCGATTCACCTGCCGATACTGCAACAACGCCTCATTATGGATCGCATGAAACTCCGGCAGCTGTGCTAGAATGTGACCGGCAAACCACAGAAACGGATCCAGTTGGCACAATTCGCTGATCGGCAACTCGAGATTGTTGACTCCCCAGTCCCGTTCCAAGCCATGTCGTGCCGCAGTTAGGCAGTCGGAAATCTGTCGAGACCTGTCCAGATGACCGACGGCATTCTTCCAGAGATCTGCCACTAAGGGAGCGATGCCCCAATGGTCCATCCGTTGACAAACACGATCGGGAAAGCTGCGAAACAGAGTTTCGTTCTGAATATTCGCACCTTCCCACGGTTGCCGGGGAGATTCCTCATCGAACGGCTCCGTCTCGACGCTGGGATGGTTTCGATCACCAGCGGGCACACGAATTCGTGTTGTGGAAAACGTGTCGTTATCGATCACCAGGTTGAGACCGATTCCCGCGGACTGGGTCGCAAAGTAGTGAAGCGCGAAGTTCTTGACCCACACTCCCGGATGGAACATCGAAGGCTGATGTCCACCGGCAAACACAAGATTGAACTGCGGAACTTCTATAGGCGAATCAATCAAGCGAGAAGTATAGTCGCATGCCGCTGCCACAACCTGAGCGCGCGACCATTGACGCAATCGCAACAGCGTTCGTCCTTGAATATCGCACTTTGCAGAGCTGAACGCAGAGGAATTCTCCTGGGCGGCACCCAATGCACTGCAAAGATCCGGCGATGCATAAACCGAGCGATCGTCTCGCGGAACGCGCAAACGTTGCCGGGTCCAAGAGGCATCAGGTGTGCAAACCGGTTCAGTCATCGAGTCATTCTGCTTCAAACACGCGAAAAAAGCGAAAGTTCGTTATGGTTTCATCCGAAGGCCACATTGGTTCGGAATCGGATCATCCTGCAGCAGACGCTGCGTCGTTTGCCCAGCGATTCCATAGAGAGCCAAGCCAGAGTGTTTGTTCATCCAGCACAGCATGGCCGGCTACCGGCTTTCTCCTGCGGCGCCGGGTTCGCCATCTCGCGGTCGAGAACCTGTTCGTAGTAGGCCAATCGCCGGCGAGAATCATCGAGCGAGCCGCCAAACGACCGCTCTTCTTCCAAGTAAACCAAAGGTACCGCAAACTCAACGATACGCAAATCCAGTCTGACGGCCTGGACCCAAAGCTGCAAGGGCATTGCATAACCAAGTTCGGTGATGTTCAATTGCCGAAGCGCTTCGGTCCGGTAGGCCTTAAACCCGCAGAACGAGTCGGTCAGCGACAGGCCCAGTTCCCGATTGAGACGGTCGGTGATCGTCAAGTTGATGTCGCGCCGTTCGACCGGCGGCTGGCTATCGCCTTCGAAGGCTTTCAGGTAGCGGCTACCCGATACGATATCGTACGGAAACTCACTGTCGAGGCAGACTGCCTCGAGGATTTCTGGTATCAATCGGGGCTCATGTTGGCCATCGCAATCGATAGTCACGAGAACATCGAATCCTTCGGCACTGGCATATTCGAAGGCAGAACGTAACGCAGCACCGTATCCAAGATTCTTCTCGTGTCTGAGAACATCGATCCCCGAAATCCCTTCCAGCCGGTCCGCCGTCGAATCCGTCGAACCATCATCGACAACCAAGACCGCTTCGCTGTACTTTTTGACCGGTTTGAGGACTTCGGCAATGTGTGTTTCCTCATTGAAAACCGGCAATGCGGTTAACGTTCGGCTGGACATATTTGTGGTTCCTAAAGGGATTTCGACGGTCTGCCTCTCATTCTAGAACGGCGCCCTAACAAGTCAACGGGCCGCTTTTCCCGTGAATTCTTCCCGGGACCTCATAAAGATCGCGTCCTTCGGTTGTGGACGTTCAACAAGATTCTAGAATGGCGGAATGTCGCGGATGGTGATGGACCGTCCGCCGAAGTTTTCTCGACCGGTCGAGAATTGAGGAGAATACCGACCATGGCATACACCTTGCCCGAATTGCCTTATGCTTATGACGCGCTCGAACCACATATCGACGCCAGAACGATGGAGATTCATCACACCAAACATCACCAAGCCTATATCGATAAGGTCAACGCCGCGATTGAAGGCAACGCTGATCTCTCGTCAAAGTCGATTGAAGACCTGATGAGCGGATTGGCAAGCGTGCCTGAAGATATCCGCGGAGCCGTTCGCAACAACGGCGGCGGACACGCCAATCATTCTCTGTTTTGGACGATCATGAGTGCTGACGGTGGCGGCACGCCTTCGGGTGACTTGGCGGACGCCATCAATGCAGCTTGTGGTAGCTTTGACGACTTTAAAAGCCAATTCTCCACTGCCGCCGCAACGCGCTTCGGCAGCGGATGGGCCTGGCTGTCGGTCGATGGCGATAATGTCGTTGTCGAAAGTACACCCAACCAGGATACGCCCCTTTCCGAAGGTCGTACGCCGATCTTGGGGCTCGATGTCTGGGAACATGCTTATTATCTCAACTACCAGAACCGACGCCCGGACTATGTCGCGGCGTTCTTCAATGTCATCAACTGGGATGAAGTCGCAAAGCGCTTCGCCGCAGCAAAGGGATAACTCTCACCCCTTGAGTCGACATTATCAACATCGAGTGGAGTGCTTCACATTGGCGCTCCACTCGAATTTTTTCATCCGCCTGATCCAGAATCGTCAGAAAAAGGTTGAACGAATCGTCAACCGCGGCCGTTGTTCAACCGAAGCCTTCATATGTCACCGTTGAAGCCTGTGCCGCACTGGAGAACTGATCATGACGCAAGACGATTGGGCTGAGAATCGCGACGAGGCGGACGACCGATTCGCAGACTACGGCGACAGTTCCGACGCGGAAAGCGGGTCGGATTTTCCGGCACCCGATTCCGGCGCAAGCCAAAAAGGGATGAGTTCTACTTCGAAGGTACTCATCGTCATTTTGTGTCTTGGAGGCCTCGTGTGCCTGTTGTGTTGCGGCGTTGTCGGCTGGTTCTTCTATTCATTTCAAGATGCCATGACGGAAGACCCAGCGGAAGTCGAGGCCCGCACCCAAGAAATCGCCGAAATTGAAATCCCAGATGGGTTTCAACCACAAATGGCCATGAACATGGATTTCTTCGTGATGGAAATGAACATGGTCCTTTACGGTGACTTCAACAACTCCGGGTCATTAATGCTGTGCCACGTGAATGCAGACATCGATTCCAACGACCCGAATCAAGAGCGTGAAATTCGCTCTCGTATGCAAGAAACGAGTGGGGATCAGCGGAATCTGATTGTCAAAAATGTGGAAGAAAAGGAATTCACCATTCGTGGTGCAACTGTCACAGTCACGTTTGCCGAGGCAGAAGATGCCAACTCCGGGGAATCGATTCGCCAGGTGACTGGCTCGTTCAAAGGCGAACCGCGGGGCACCGTGATCTTCAT
>JANQRQ010000142.1 GCA_028284485.1 Planctomycetaceae bacterium
ACATCTTGGGAACCGACAAGTTGTGCATCGATCGCGGGCAGCATATCGTTGCCGGCTTCAGCCAAATCGACTTGAACACGCCGGGTCATCGCATCCAGCGCCGAGAGTTCAGGACGATCTACGAGCGCGATCGCCGTGTCGTTTTCGACTTCCGCTTCTGAAACCGCAAATGGATCGGGAAACGCCGCAAGCTGTGATTCGTCGGGCACAAGAGGGACGCCATCACTCGTTCGATAGAACAGCGACAGCTTATAACCGACCTGTTGTAGCTTTCGCTTCAAGTCGATCACCTTCGCCTCTCGTGCGGCGATTGCACGGAGATTATCCTGCAGAACAGGTGGATCGATATCACCCTCATCGACTCTTCTTTCGAGTTGCGAATTGCGTCTTAAGGCAAGGTCTAAGGCCTGCTCGCCGATCTCAACCCGGCGCCCCGCGGCCAACCATTCCCAGTATGCGACGCTCCCGTCTCGAACGAACAGAAGCAGTTGTGCACGCACTTCTGGAGCGGCAATTTGACGATCGTAGGTGGCACGCCACAACTCTGCTCGCCGTGCGTCAATGGCCCGGTTTCTCAAGAATGGAACGTTCACCCCGGCCTTGAATTCTCCACCGTCGTTAGTCTGCCGTTCGAGGTACCATGGCTGGAATTGTCCACGACCGTTGCGATAGCCGCCAAACAGTTCACCACCGCTATAGATCGGCTGAGAAATCCCGGCGCGGTTGCGGTACGTTTCGTAGAACCCAAGTGGACCACTCTCGCTGCCGGCTTTTAACTTGGTGTCGAATGCTCCCCAGGCCGCAATCTGGTTTCCTGCAGCAATGACGTTTTCTTGATAGGCCGCTTCCAACAAGGGAAACGTCATGTGGATTGACGCGACCACATCAACTAACGAAATGGATTCACCAGATTGCTCTTCGCCGTCTGGGTCCATCTCGTCCGCTTGCTCGTAGTCGCCGTCCGGCGCCGGTGGAACCTGGTCCAATCGCGGTGGAATGGGGATTTCAGACGGCGGAGCCTCGAGGTCTTCTCGGGACTCGAGGCCCTCTTGAGACTTGAGGTCTTCTTGTGAGTTGTCGGCCGGAGACTTCTCATTTTGGAAGGCGATAAGTTCAATCGAATCGTGCAGCTTGGCAGCCGGGGGTGTCTCGGGAGCATTAGCCGGTGGCTCGTACACGACTTCGCTGGATGACTCAGTGCGAACTCCAGACTTCGACGCCGCACATCCGCCGAATAGTGCAAGCGTCGCCAAAAGAACGACGATTGCCCCCGTCGAATTATCCCTCATCCCATGGAATCGCACGCTCAGCACTCTCAAAGTTGGGCGGCCTCAGAATTCGAAACATCGATTCAATCGGCATGTTCGGATCGTGCGTTGCAGCCTGAATACAAATGCACCAGTTGATCCGTCTGGGAAGCGTGTGCCGATCGTGAGGATTAGACCGGTCGCTCCACGGCGTTGTTGGTCACGCCATGAGATTGCTTATAGTTTCGGTAGTTTGGGCGGTTTGTCTGATTTTGTCGGTTCCTTGGCAGAAATGACCGGTGGAAACCCGTTCATGTTTCGCCAAATCTCATACCAAAGGGGGACTTGCTCCAACAAAACCCAACCATTCGCTCGCACCCCTTGCCGGAGATAGCGTTCGTTCGGCCAATCGATGTCCATCTTGTCAGGCAGCACCAGCACACGAAACTGACCGGCGTCATTGTCGGTCGCATCGACGGAAACAACCTCGCCCCCGAAGGTACCGACCGCCACCGACGGCCAACCGGCGAACTGAACTGCGGGCCAACCTTCAAACTGCAAACGGACGTGGCGCCCGGGTTCTACGAGTGGTGCATCGTTACCATCCAACCAAACCTGAACGGCTCGATCCTCTGTGTCGGGGACGATGACGCAAATGGGGTCCCCTTCTTTGAGAACTTGGCTCGACTGATTTGCCGATATTCGCGTAATAAAACCATCGAAAGGAGCATAGATCTTCTGGCTTTGTTGACGGGCGACCTTCGTCTCCATCTCGAGGATCTCTTTCTCGACTTTGGCTATGTCCGTTTCCGCTTTGGCGACTTCACTCTCCGATTTCGCAACATCGGCGGACGCCTTACGCAACAAGGCTATCGCGTAGTCAACTTCTGCCTGTGCCTTTTGCTCCTTGGCATTACGATCGCTCTGCTTGCTTTTTAGTTCGTTTTCTGCAGCACGAACGTAGGCTTTTGCCTTTTCGACTTTGGCTCCTGCCTCTTTGAATTTTCTTTCGGCATCTTGAAATTTCAGCTCCGAGACGATTTTTTCGTTATGGAGCACCGTTTGACGCTCGAAATCAGCCTTGATTTGGTCAAACGCCGCCTCCTGCTCTGCGAGTTGTTGCTTTTCTGCAGTGATCTTTTCATTCGCCGCTGCAACATCTGCGTCCGCCGCAGCCACAACCTGCTGTTTGACCCCTTTGTAGGCCAAAACCTGCGACTCGTACGACGTCACGATCGTTTTCGCTGCATCGAGATTCCTATTATTTGCGTCGAGCAGCGCGTGCGACCCTTCTAGCTGCCGCCGTGACGCTGACAGCTGATTTTCAAGTCGAAGGAAATACCCGCGATCAATGTCAGCCACTTCCGCAATGAGATCACCTTCATGAACATGCCCATTCTCGACAATACCGTCACCCAAGCGGACGATTTGTCCCTTGATCGGGGTTTCGATAATCTGTTCCCGTTCCATCGGCGAGTAGGCGATCACGTCGCCCGTCCCCTTCACCGACTGCTGCCAAGGGGCGAGAGAGATAAAGATGGTTGCGAGTACCAGCATAAAGAAAAGCACGTGGCCAATCATACGGGCTCGTCTTGACGATCGCGCAAGTCGCAACGAAGGAAGCGCGGTCTCGCTGTACGCAACCGGTGCCAACATTCGTCGTCGTTCTTGCTGTTTTGCCGGTTCTGGTTTAACAGTTGCAGTTTTCATGATCAGTCGTTCGGTGTGTTAGTTGCTGAATGCAATATTGGGGCTGATAGCGATTCTTCGTGCGAATCGAGCGGCAATTTCTTCGCGGGATGTGGTTACCACCAATGTCCACGGCTGGTCTTCACGCAATAGGTAATTCAGGCAACGGTCAAGATCCTGGTCGCCAAGCGAATCGAGCATCCCATCGATTAGCAAAAGGCCAGGTCGCCCGATCGCAGCCCGAGCGATGCCAAGCAACCGACGCTGACATTCGGACAAGGGCGCTCCGTCGCTCGTCAATGTTGTGTCGCAGCCATTCTCAAGCCGCAGAACAGCATCCAATAGACCGAGCCCACTCAAAACGTCCCGAACATCGGCTGCTGTGATTCCTTCTCGATGCAAATGGATATTCTCGTCCACAGTCGCATGAAATACTTCGGCTCCACGTGCCAGAGCAACTCGGTCGCGCAGCACGTCCGGCCGCAAGTCACGAGGATCAAAACCATCGATCGTCAAATGACCGGCCGTCGGTACTCGAAGACCGTATATCAGATCCATCAGAGTCGATTTTCCGGAACCAACCGATCCGAGGATCGCCACGCGGTCGCCACGGTCGATTTGAGCATTGAAACCCTCGAACACGGCGGTTTGTTTCGGGCGAGCGAAACTAACGGAGTTGAAGGCGACGCGTGCGGGGGCTTCCCGCTCAATTGAAAGCATCCCGTTTTGCCGTTCGACCGGTATATCAAATAAGACGCCAAGCTTATCAACAGAAGCCAAGAGATCGTAAAAGCTCTCCATGTGTTTTCCGAACTTGGCAAACGAACCCACAATCACTGTAACGATGAGTTCGGCGGCAACGAGCTGACCCAACGTCAATTCCCCAGAGACGACAAGCCAGCCACCGAGTCCGAGCAGAATCGTACTGGCGATTGCCTGCAAACCAAGCGCAAATAGCACCTGCCGCATGACGATCCGAAAGTGCTTTCGCCGAGCACTTAAGTACTCATGAATCAATCGATCTCCGCGCTCGAGTGCGAAGTCCGCTCCACCATCGCTCCGAAATGAGATCGGACACCTGGCGATATCTTCCAGCCATCCCACCATTCGATACTTATGCTTCGATTCCTTTACGGCACTCGAAACGGCACCTCTTCCGAGAAGGAAGATGATGACAGCAATCGACGCAACCAGAAACAGGTCGAATCCCAGCAGCCATGGATGGTAGAACGCCAAAACTGCCATACCGATGGTCGTGCCCAAGATCAAACCGAGACCGTCGAGCAAGAGCTGAGCAGCGACCTTTTGGACTGTCACAACGTCCAGGAACCGGTTGACAACTTCTGGCAAATACTTGTCGTCCGATGCCTCAACTTTGGTTCGTGGTAAGCGAAACGACAAATCGCCTGCCACACGTGCGAATAGTCGTCGCTGAATAATCTCGACGACGTAAGTTTGCAACGCGCGAATGGCCCCTTGAAATCCAAGAAACGTCAGCAGAATGATTGCCAAAACAACAATCGGCTGCATAAATCGACCGAATGCAACCGTATTGACCAGTGCTTCAACAGCAATCGGCGTCGCCAGCATCAAAAGCGAAACGACAAACGAGAACACCATGACAATCCAAATGTCGGATGATTCCGGCCTCAGCAACTGCCATAAGCGTTCCCAGGGCGATACAGACTCGCCGGTCATCCCGCTGGATCCCGACAGACTCGCCGATTCACTCGGCTGCATCACCAAACAGCGAATGTGGCCGTCGACTGCGAACTGGCTCAGCGCCTTGCGCAGCCCACGACTCGTATGCATCTTCGTCACAGGTTGATCAATGACCCGAACGAGCTGAAATCGTTTCCGCGACGCTCCCAGCACGGCCAACCATTCGCTCGTCTCCGACGTTTCATCTTCGCGGTAGCAGACGATCTGTGCGCCATCGCCAACTAAGGCACAAGCATCTTCGACCGTGCAGTCGAGGATTTTCGAACGCAAGCCCAAGCTACTCGACGCTTCAGCGAACCACTTCCACCACAATCGCCGACATTCCCCGGGCCAGGCTCGCGTTACTTCAACGAACGTCCGCTTCGCCGCATTTCGCTCGTACGTCGGCTCGGTATTCGTGAATCTTTCCAAAATCGCTGCGCCGCCGGCAATTCTTTCCGCGATTTCCTTCATTTTTCCCTTTCAGCGCTCCTAAATCCGAAAATCCGCTGAGCGAAGCAGACATAGCCTCAAGTTGTATACACGAAGTATATAACACGACATTTATTTCGTCAAACGTTTTTCGTAATTATTTTATCGTGTTTTCGTATTCGCAAATTTAGTCAAATCTGTTAAGATTCTAGTGTGCTGGCGTCCGATGACGACCAAAACGGGATTTCGCGCTCTCAGAACCAACGGTTTTCCATCCCATGGTCACAAAAAGCCGCTCAAAGAAAGACGTTGCACCGACAGTATCGGCAGAAACTCATCTCGAGACTCTGTCCCGATGGACGTTTCTGACGAATCACGCCCACGTGCTCGCCGTCCTGCATGTAGACCCCGAAAAGGTGCTCCGCCAAGTCGCCGCTGAAGTTGGGATTACAGAGCGGGCTGTCCAGCGAATCATTCACGACCTTGAAGAAGGCGGATTCATTGAGCGTGAGCGGGTCGGCCGCAAGAATCACTACAAGATCCTTAAGGATCGCCCACTCCGGCATCCCATCGAGGCCCACCGCACAATCGGAGACCTCCTGGAGCTGATCGAGACCCCGCCGAAGTAGACCGATTGCAGTCGATACGGGCCCGATCAGATTGTGCCGCTTAGTTCTTTAATCTCACGATTCAAGATGCGGTCGTTGTCTGAGTAATCAACCGGAACATCGATGACGTCTACGCCGATTGACTCGTGGCATTCCTGCATCAACGGCAACAAATCATCCGCCGACGTTATCCGGTGACCGTTCGCACCATAGCTTTCGGCATATTTGACGAAGTCGGGATTCCCGTAATCCAGTCCAAACGACTCGAACCCCATGTGATCTTGCTTCCATTTGATCATACCATAGGCATCGTCGCGGAGTATCAACACAACCAGATTCATGTTAAGGCGGACCGCGGTTTCCAACTCTTGTGAATTCATCATGAATCCACCGTCGCCGCAAACGGCCATCACTTTCCGTTTGGGAAAGACCAACCGTGCCGCCATGGCGGAAGGCAAGCCGGCTCCCATCGACGCCAGTGCATTGTCTAACAAGACCGTGTTCGGTTGATTGGCTTTGTAGTTTCGGGCAAACCAGATTTTGTAAATGCCGTTGTCCAATGCGATGATACCGTCAACCGGCATTACTCGACGCACATCGGCCACCAACCGCTGGGGATAAATCGGAAAACGTCCGTCGTCGGCCCCCTCATGCATGTGGCGTTCGGCGGCCTCGTGAACCTGGTTGAAGTAGGAAAAATCCCAGGAATCTTGCGGTTCAATTTGCTCACAAATCTGCCACACGCTGTTGGCGATGTCCCCCACAACTTCGACCTGCGGAAAGTACACCGGATCAACCTCCGCCGTGAAAAAGTTGATGTGAATCACCTGTCGGCCGCTGTGTCGCATAAAAAATGGCGGTTTCTCGACGACATCGTGCCCCACATTAATTATTAGATCTGCTTGATCGATGGCACGATGAATAAAGTCGTGGTCCGACAATGCCGCGTTACCCAAAAAGCGTTCGTCCTGTTCGTCAACAACCCCCTTTCCCATCTGTGTCGACACAAATGGAATCCCTGTCATCTCAACCAGTCTGTGCAGCACCCGGCTGGTCAACTTTCGATTCGCGCCCGCACCAATGACCAACAGTGGGTGATTTGCAGCCTCGATCAGTTGCACGGCTTTACGGATCGACTTTCCCTCCGCGATCGGCCGCCGAACCAGACTTGCCGTTAGCACCTCTTCCGATGTTGCCTCCGCAGCGATGTCTTCCGGCAGTTCGAGGTGGGCTGCGCCGGGTCGTTCCTCTTCAGCGAGTCGAAAGGCCTCACGCACTCGTGAAGGAATATTCTCTCCGCTTACGATTTGGCGGGTGTATTTCGTCAACGGGCGCATCATGTCGACGACATCGACGATTTGAAAATGCCCCTGCTTGCTGCTTTTGATCGGCTTCTGCCCGGTAATCATCAGCATCGGCATGCCGCCCAGTTGTGCATACGCAGCGGCAGTGACAAAATTCGTAGCCCCAGGGCCCAAGGTCGAAAGACAAACGCCCGCCTTGCCGGTAAGCCGTCCGTAGGTCGCCGCCATAAAGCCGGCAGCCTGCTCATGGCGGGTCAGAATCAGCTTAATCGTTTCCGACCGCGATAGCGAATCGAGCAAGTCGAGGTTTTCTTCGCCTGGTATCCCGAAGACGTATTCGACGCCTTCATTCTCCAAAGCTTTGACGAACAAATCCGAGGCCTTCATCGATTCTTTCCAATCCGGTGTCTAATAATCAGGAGCGCCCCAATCTGGAACTACCATGAAGTGAATAACCCAAATGGATTCCACACATTTTTTACATTCGGGCGACGAATGTCCAAGAACTTATCGAACGTGATGACCTCAATGAACTTTGCGGTATCACGCCGACAACAATCGCCGTTAGCGGAATGGTATCGCATTTGCAATTTCGTTACCTTGAAATTGGCCGTCTCCACAGATTTCTACCAGGTCGAAACCGTTCAGGAACGCGAACATGAAACAGCTAGTATCTTCAGGGCTATCGGCGCTTGTTCTTCTTGTTATAGGCAACAGCATTGCCACCGCGCAGGAATCACAGCCGAATGTGCTGTTCATTGCCATCGACGATTTGAACGACTGGGTCTCGGTATTTGGCGGCCATCCGGCAGCACAGTCGCCGCACATCGGACAGTTTGTCAACGACGGTGCTATCGTTTTTCAAAATGCACACTGTGCTGGTCCCGTCTGTGGCCCATCTCGATCGGCAATGCTAAGTGGGTTCATGCCGAGCCGCAGCGGCGTCTACGGCAACAGTCAAAACATGCTCGATTCAGATTTGATTCAGCAGCATGCAACGTTGCCGGAATACTTTTCGAAACATGGCTACGTTTCGCTGTCGATGGGGAAGATCTTTCATCGCCACGTGGCGGCCCACGGAACGGATGCAGGTCATTGGGCCTTTGACATATACGAGAATACCAGTGGCAGTTCCGCAGTTGATCGCCGACGCGCCACGTCACGAAACAAGAATCTGATCGACGGCAAACCGGGACCTGAATCGGAGTTCAACGATGGCGGCGGAAGTGAGTTCGCCTGGGGCCCCACCGCAAAACCAAAAGAAGAAACTAAAGATTACAAGACGGCGGCGTGGGCAGCCGAGCAACTTCAAAGAACCTACGACAAGCCATTTTTTATGGCGATTGGGCTGTCAAAACCTCACCTGCCGTTTTACGCACCCCAGGAATTCTTCGATATGTACCCAAGAGGCGGATCATATATGCCACCAATGCGGGAAAACGATTTAGAGGACATTCTCAGGCCCGACGGTCGCCAGAAATTTCAGGCTTCCGGTGATTATCTGTGGCTCAAACAAACCGGCCTGTTCGACGAAGCCGCCCGAGCCTATCTGGCTGCCTCCAGTTACGCCGATGCCTGCCTGGGGGTCATTTTCGACGGACTAAAGAACAGCCCACACTATGAAAACACGATTGTTTTTGTCTGGGGCGATCACGGCTGGCATTTGGGTGAAAAACTCCGCTATCGCAAGGCGACCGGTTGGAGCGAATCAACCCGGATTCCGTTTTTGGTCCGAGTTCCCGGCATGAGAAATCGTCAAGACTGCCCGCGACTTGTCAACATGATCGATTTCTATCCGACACTGATTGAACTCTGCGGTCTGCCGGAAAAATCGAATCTTGACGGCCGCAGCTTTGCACCTCTGCTCGACGATCCCACACTTACTTGGGATTACCCGACCTTCACGATTCATGGTGAAGGAAATGCGTCGGCCCGTAACAACCGTTGGCGATACATTCGCTACAATGACGGCACGCAGGAACTGTACGACTTGAAACATGATCCACAGGAATGGACAAACCTCGCGGCTAATCCGACGGACGAAGCTCAGGCAGCCTTGAAGCAGCTCGCATCAGTCATGCCGACAGAATTTGCACTGGGCGTTTCAAACAGTAAAGGTAAATACAACAGTCCGAATCGCCTCGACCAAACGATCAAGCCGTCACGGCCCTTGGCGGAGCTGAAGTAGGTGCAATACGCGCACCAATTCGAGCCCACTGATTATTCTTTTGAAAGCTGGACTCCGTCTGGAAGCTCGCCTTGAATGTTGCAATTCTCAAGGTATGTCTCAATATGGGAGGGCGAGGCTCACGACGTTGCATGATTCATCTCTGGAGAACTCGTATGTGGCGACCAAAATCAGTTTGGTTAGTTACTGGCGACATTATGGGAAGCGTTTGGCTCGCCGTTTTGACCATCACTCTCATGACCGTGGACACGGTCGATGGCGAAATCCACTACGATCCCATTACCTACGGACACGCAGCCGAAGCGCCGCTCCCCTGTCTCGGAGCCAGTTTTAAGGTTGTTGATTGGGACAACGACGGTCTACAAGACCTGTTGTTGATGCCTCATCCTCGTTATTTGGAAAATGGTGATCCGGCCGGTACCTACAAACTCCTTCTATTTCGCAACAAGGGCACGCGTCAACAGCCGTTGTTCGTCTCATTCGATCAGGCAGACGAGCTACTTGTCGACAAACGACTGGGCCGCTTCTTTTCGACGATTGATTTTGACGGCGATGGCCGGCAGGAAATCGTGTCCGTCTCTCGTGACCGCTACATCGAGAATGAGTCAGAGCAGGGAGTTCTCTACCTCTATTCAAATGTTGGCACACCCAAGAATCCCGATTGGAACGTTCGACCAGTCCACGATCCTTCTGGCAGTCGCTTCGTGCCTGGGTTCGTGGGTCCTGAAGGACTCGGCTCGGTTACTCTGACAGCGACCGATTTCGACGGCGACGGTCGACAAGACCTGATCCTCGGCACGAATCATCAGGATCGCATGCGGCACGCATTTGGAACCGACCCATTACAAAGCCAACCGACGGCGGGTCGAGTCTATTTTGCACGCAACGTGAGCGATGACCAAAATCCCGTGTTTGATCTTCCGCGTGTCCTTCAAGCCGACGGTCAACCGATTGAATGCTTTGGATTCGTTTATCCCGCGGTATTTGATGCAAATTCCGATGGCCGTCCCGACTTGATCATCAGCGAGCATCGACCTGGATTACGTTTGTTTCTTAACCAAGGCACCGCAGACGTCACTTCAATGGAACCAGCCGGTGAAATCTTGTTCGCCGACAATACTCCGATATCCACTGCGTCAGCCTTTCATGTGGAAGTCGGCGACCTGGATGGCGATGGGCAAGAAGACCTTGTGTCCAGTTCTTACTTCGGCAGTCCGAGCTTTTTCCATTGGTACCGGCGCGGGCCTGACGAAAGAGCGGGCTGGCACGACCTGGGACGGCTTCCGATGGAAAGCACGGCACACACACCACTCTCCGGCCCCGGAATCTCGACTCCGGAACCTGTCGATTTCGACAACGACGGCGATTGGGACCTTGTTCTCGGGGCGGAGCCGGGCATTCCGATGTGGTCTCAAAACATCGGAACCAACCGACATAAGAAGTTTCTGCCGGCAACGCCTCTGAAATGGATCGACGGCAGCCCTTTGGAAACTTGGAGCATGCAGCTCGGTGATGGATCGCATCATGGTCCATGGGAGTGGTACGGCGATCGCAGCACGCCGCGGCTTCGAGACTGGGATGGAGATAATGTGCTCGATATCGTCAGCGGAACGATGGGCCGGCGTGTTTACTGGATGCGCGGGCGACTTGTTGCGGGCGAACTTCGATTCGAAGAGCCCTCTGTTTTTCAATTGAATGGCAAACCGCTTCTGCATCCTCACCGATCATTACCCGACGTCGTCGACTACGATCGAGACGGCGTGCCCGATCTGGTCGGACTCGACATCGACAGCAACATTGTGGTTTATCTTGGGGCAGGAACGAGTAACTTGAAAGCCGCCCGGCGTTTGTACGACACCACAGGCCGGCCGGTTTCTCCAACAATGGAAATCCGAAATCCGGATATCAACTCGAGCCGCTCTGGGCGCACCGGAATTGCGACAACCGATTGGGACGGCGATGGCATTCTCGACCTTATTACTCATAAACATTACTTCGAAGGGTGGGTGCTGTTACACCGCGGGTTGGGAAGCAACCGTTTTGAACCGCCAAAAAAGCTGTTTCATTTCTTCAGCCACCTTGCCGGGCCTAGTGTTATCGATTGGAATCAAGATGGACACCTCGACATCCTCATGGGTGGTGACCTGCGGCGAATGCTCGGCGTAATGGTCAGCATGCCGAATCCGGTTCGTTCCCATTACTACGTCTACTATGGTGAAACGCTGCCCGTCCCATCGGTAAGCTCAAAGCAACCATCGTCGCTGAACCAATCACAATCGAATTCAGAACACCGCGCTCCCCCCAAACGAGCGAACGTTTTGTTTATTGCGGTCGATGATCTCAACGATTGGATCGGTGTCATGGGTGGTAATTCGCAGATCCGGACACCCAACTTCGACCGTTTAGCACGGCGCGGCGTTCTATTCAGCCGTGCCTATTGCACAGCACCAGCGTGCAATCCATCGCGCAAGAGTTTGTTGACAGGGTTACGTCCATCGAGTTCAGGCCTTTACTACAGCAGCAAACAGATTCGAGATGTCATCCCGGATGTCGTCACACTGCCGGAGCATTTCAAAAACAATGGTTACACCGTTGAAGGCGGAGGCAAGATTTTTCATAGCGGAATGAATGATGAACAATCCTGGGATGCCTACTTTGAGCGTCCAAGGGATCCCGAACCTCAACGGATGCCACATATCGGCGTGCCATCCGAGCACGGATTTTGGCGCTGGCAACCGCTGGAAAAATATGGCGATGCCGACATGGCAGACGCCCAAGTGGTCGATTGGGCCCAACAGTTTCTCAAACGTCAACACGAAAAGCCGTTCTTTCTCGGCGTCGGATTCTATCGGCCGCATATGCCGTGGCACGTACCGCAGAAGTATTTCGAACAATACCCGCTCGACTCGATAGTATTACCAACTGTCAAAGAAGGCGACGTGAAAGACTTGCCTGCATATGCCCGATGGTTTGCCTACGAGCGGACGGGGTTACATCAAATGATTCAGCAACGGGACGAATGGAAACGTGCCGTTCAGGCCTACCTGGCGTGCATCAGCTTCACCGATGCGATGCTCGGTCAGCTGCTCGATGCTTTGGACAGGTCGCCATACCTAGGTAACACCGTCATCGTACTATGGAGCGATCATGGGATGCATTTAGGCGAGAAACAACACTGGACAAAATGGAGTCTGTGGGAGCAAGCGACGCGTTCCGTCCTTATGATTTCGGCACCCGGATTCACCGTCCCAAAAACAGAATGCCATCGGCCGGTAAGCTTGCTTGACATTTATCCAACGTTGGTGGAATTGTGCGGTTTGCCCATGCCTGCGCCATGTCCAGTGCCCGGTGGCGCTCGGATTTCATTGGAAGGGGAAAGTTTACTTCCATTGCTGAGAGATCCCACAGCCAAACGACGCCAGCCGGCGATTACGACTCATGGTCATCTGAATCACGCAATTCGAACTGACAAATGGCGATATATTCGCTATCGCGATGGAAGTGAGGAATTGTACGACCACGCTACAGATCCGCGCGAATGGAATAACCTTGCAGGCGATCCGAATTTCCGACGCACGATTCTCCGACTACAACGGTTTCTTCCTCAGAAAAATGTGCCTGATCCACCATACTTCGACCGCAAGCAGTATTGGCCAGAAGATTCCTCCCCGAACGATGTTTCTGATTACCCTGTCTCATTGAAAAGTCGATAGCCCGGAGCGTTTTGAGCAGCAGACGCAATTACCAAATCCAGAACGGACTCGATCAGACAATCAAGCCAACGCCGCCCCCGGCGGAGCTGAAGTAGATGCGACCAGGTCGCCATTTCATACCACCGAGTCGATCGCAATCGCAGCCTAGCCTCAAAGGGCAGAAATGCGTCGCTGCGAGAAGTGATTTGAGACCGACTAAAATAGGTTCCTCATAGTCGAGCAAATGGGCTTGGCGCAATTCGGGCGCAGCCTGCGCTCCATCTCGCACCAGCGTTTCTTAAAATGTTCGTAGACTCGACGGCTTTCGCAGTTTGCATTCTGCCCGGACGGGCGTTCGGGAAATGTCACGCCGCATGACTTCATCGACTGGGAATGCATTCTTGAGCAATTGGCCTTGAGTCAGTCGCTAATCGTTTCACGCCTCGTCGACATCGACTTGGATGGCATCGACTTCCACTTTCCGTTACCTTCGACTTATCTCAGCATTCTGAAGCAATGACGGACTCATCCAAAGATTCGAGCGATGAAGAAGACGAAACTCGTCTGGTTTCTGCTGTTCGCTGTGGTGGCAATACCGATCGTCGTGACTTTCCTGGTTAGGCCGGACGATGATGTTGTGGAAAGGAACGAACAGCCGACACGAGTCCCTGACTCGCAGGAAACCACCGTGTCGAACCGGCCAATTACGCAGCGAAGTGACGGATACGCTGGCCACGAAAGCTGCCGTAGTTGCCACACGGAACAGTATGATAGTTGGCACGCCTCATACCATCGCACGATGACGCAAGTCGCGTCACCTGAAAGCGTCGTCGGCGAGTTTCCTGCGTCGTTTCAATTCGCGGACGCCGCGTGGAACCTCTATCGAGACGGCAGCGACTTTCGCTGTGAAATGCCGGTGCCGCTCGGACGGACAATGAATGGTTATCGGCGATTTGATCGGCCGCTGGTACTCACGACCGGTTCGCACCATATGCAAGCCTACTGGTTTCCCGTGGTCGAGGACGCACGAGTTCTGGCCATGCTCCCCTTCGTTTACTTGATCGAAGATCAGAAATGGATTCCACAAGGCGCATCGTTTCTCTCGCTTCCGACATCCGAACCGGATATCCCGGGGCGCTGGAACATTGGTTGTATCCGTTGCCATGCCACGCGCGGTCAACCCGGAGTCACCCCACAGCCAGGAGAGACGACGATCAGCTATCGAAACTACAAAACGCGCGTGGCCGATTTCGGAATCGCGTGCGAAGCCTGCCACGGACCGGGCGCGGCGCATGTGCGCTGGCATGAATCGGAAGCCACTTCGGCCGGCGACGGCCACAGGCTGGTTCACCCAGACCAGCTAACTCATAAAGCCTCGTCCCAGGTTTGCGGTCAATGCCATGGAATATTTGAGTTCCATGACCAGGATGGCAACGCGCGGTTCGTTAAGGAGGGTTGGGAATTCCGCCCGGGGATGGATCTGAACAATTCCTCGATTCGGTATCTCGTTCAGTGTTCAGGCGGAATCGAGGGAGACAACGAAGACAAACTGCGCGATCAATTCTGGCAGGATGGAATGGTGCGCGTGTCTGGACGTGAATACAACGGACTCGTTGAGTCGCCGTGCTTTCAACGGGGAGACCTTTCCTGCCTCAGCTGTCATGCGATGCACCAAGCGGAAGACGACCCGCGAACTTCCAAAGAATGGGCGAACGACCAACTTGAGGTGGGCATGCATTCGAACGTCGCCTGTTTGCAGTGCCACGAGGATTTCACTGACGAACAGTATTTGACAGACCACTCGCATCATTCGAGCGAGTCGACTGGTAGTCTCTGCTACAACTGCCATATGCCGCATACAACCTATGGCCTGCTTAAAGCCATTCGTAGCCATCAAATTAGTTCACCGACAGTTACAGAGAGCTTGCAGGCAGGTCGGCCGAACGCATGCAACCAGTGTCATCTCGATCGCACATTGCAATGGACAGCTGACAACCTCGCTGAGTGGTACAACATTGAATCGCCGGAACTTAACGAAGCCGAGCAGACTGTCGCCGCTTCTGTGCTATGGGCATTACGTGGCGATGCAGGCCAGCGTGCATTAGTCGCTTGGAGTTTCGGCTGGGACTCCGCCACGGACGCTTCCGGAAACGATTGGATAGCGCCGTTTCTTGCGAATCTGATGCGCGACCGCTACGAAGCGGTTCGCTATATCGCTGGTCGTTCGCTCAAACGCATACCGAATTACGCGTCTATTGAGTACGATTTCCTGGGCGAGCCAGAGCACTTTCAACAAATTGAAGACGAGATTCTCGCAAGTTGGCGGAACGCAATACGAGAAACGCCACCGGGTGACTCTCGACAATTGCTGATCGATTTGAATGGTGATTTGAACAATGAAGAGTTCCGGCGCCATTTGCTGCAACGCGACGAACGGCCCGTCAACTTGCAGGAGTGACGTATCCCCGACGATCACAATCATCGATGCGTCTCCCAAGCGTGAAACCTGCCGTTGACCAGATTCATCCCGATCAAGCAGACTTCGTCACGCCAGTTTTAGGCAATAGCCCGCGCTCCATCTTCCACCAACGTTTGTTAAAATATTCAGGGACCGGGCCATCTGGAGTCCGACTGCACAAAAAGGGTGGGATTCTTGAGTAGGTTGTGCCAATCCATTCTGATCTTGATTGCGGCACTTTCCGTTGGTACGGATGCGCGAGCCAACGAATGGGAGCTGTTGCGCGCGGGTTTTGAATCTCACTGTGTCCAATGCCACGGCGGCGAAGAGACCAACGGCGACGTCAACCTGGCCGACACATTGGCAAATGCCGAGGTATCGTCACCCGATCTGGAACTGGTCGAGCGGATCATGGAAGCGCTTGCCAAAAAGGAAATGCCGCCCGAAGACGAACAACAACCAACGTCAGAAAAGCGGACTCGCTGGATCGCCATTCTTAAGCAGATTCTCGATGACGGGTTGGCTTCACAACAAAAGTTGGAGCGAGTTCCGATTCGTCGGATGAATCGCTTTGAATACAACAACGCCGTCAAGGATTTGTTCGAATTGGCACGCGATCCATTCGCCTTGCCGGAGCGGACGGTCAACGATATCAGCGGCTACTTCCAACCGGCGAGCCGCGTCATGCCCGAACAACTGGTCGCCGGGAACCGAGCGATGGGCAAAAGTCAATTCATCGGCTTGGGCAATACGCTGCCCGGTGTGGCCGCCTTCCCAAAGGACAATCGCGCGGAACATGGGTTCAACAACCGGGGCGACCATTTGAGTCTCTCGCCGGTATTGATGGAGTCGTTTTTCGAATTGAGTCGGTCGATTATGCGCAGTCGGGAATTTCCCATGCATTGCGGTGTGTGGGAGTCGTTGTTTCTTCCCCCGCAGGGTATGTCCATCGATGAATTGCGAATCGAAGGGACACGGCGGCTCGCTAGATTTCTTTACCGCGTATTTCGAGGGAACATCGACCAGGCAACAATTGCCCGATATCAAGAACATTTTGTGCGGAAACTCGATTCCGAGAGTTCGTTTACGGACAGCATGCAGGCGGCGATTTCAGCGGCGATGGTGTCGCCCCGGTTCCTGTATATTTATTCCGGTCGCGAACGTGAGAACGCCAAGCCGACATTGGATGATTTCGAGTTAGCATCGCGGTTGTCATTCTTCCTCTGGAGTAGCATTCCCGATCACGACCTGCTCGACTTGGCCTCACAAGGCAAGCTGAGCGATCCGACAGTTTTGGCCGAGCAGGCAAACCGATTGATGGACGATTCCCGGCTGAAAAACTTTTGTGACAGTTTTGCGCTGCAGTGGCTCCAACTGGATCAAATGGTCACAGCTGTTCCCGACGTGAACCGTTTTCGTGATTATTATTTCGGCGGCATCAACGCCATGATTTACATGGTCGGCATGCACATGATGATTGAACCGCTGCTCGTTTTTGAGACAGTGCTGGTCGAGAACAGGTCGATCACCGAATTGATCGATTCCGATTTCACCTACCGCAGCGGTTTGCTAGGCAGTTGGTATGACGAATCGGAATCGCCCAAACGAATGGAAGTGGTCGGGATCAATTTCCACCGCATGTCGCTGGAAGATCGGCGCTGGGGCGGTGTCATCACCAACGCCGCTGTGCTGACGATGACATCATCGCCGCTGCGGACAAAACCGATCACGCGGGGAGCATGGCTGGTAACTACCATTTTCAATGATCCGCCCGAACCGCCCCCCGCCAATGTCCCCGAAATTGAAGACGACGATGAAAAACTGAAAGCAGAAGGGTTAACCCTGCGGGAAAAATTGAAGCAGCATATCATCAACCCGGAATGTGCAGCCTGCCACCAGCGAATCGATCCCTTAGGCTTTGCTTTGGAGAATTACGACGCCGTGGGGCGTTGGCGAGACACGTATCGGACTGGCCTGCCTGTTGACAGTAGTGGTAAACTATTTGACGAGCACGAGTTTCGTGGTGCAGTCGGGTTTAAGGATGCGATACTGGCGGAGAAGCCCCGTTTTGCCCGGGCATTTGCGGGCCACTTGCTTTCCTATGCTTTGGGACGGAAACTGGAGATCGGGGATCGGCCCTCATTGGACCGCATTGTGGAAAACTCGGCCAAAGACGATTACCGATTTCGGACGATGATCAGAGAAGTCGTGTTGAGCCCGTCGTTTAGGCACTTTTCGACAACCGACGTGGAGAATGATTGATGCAGCAACTTTCGCGACGATCCTTTATACGCGGCGCGGGCGGCGCAACGATGGCTCTCCCATGGTTGAACTTGACTCACCGGGCGAGCGCTATCGGCGCGACTTCCAGTGATGCTTCTGCTCCCATTCGGATGGCGTTTTACTACATCCCGATCGGTGTGGTGCGTCGCGCATTCTTCCCCGATCCAAACGAAACCGAATACAAACTGACGCCATCGCTCAGACCGCTTGAACCGATCCAGCACAAGACAAACTTCATCACCGGGCTCGATCGCATCATTCAAAGTGGGACTGACGTACATGCCCAATGCGGCTCTTGCTTTCTTACGAGTGCCGCGCCGCACGAAATCAAGAATTCGGCGTACCCGCTGAGCCGGTCTCTCGACCACGTGATCGCCGACCGCGTTGGCGACGCAACACCGTTCCGTACTTTGGAATTAAGCTGCAACAGCCACAAAGACAACAAGGAGTCGATTTACTTCGACAACATTTCATGGTACGGCACGGGACATGTCGCACCATCGTTTCGTGATCCGCGCAAGGTCTACCGGCGGTTATTCGGCACACAAGATATGCAGGCATATCGGGACATCACCGACATCGTGCTCGAAGATGCCCGAGCATTCAAACGCGAGTTGGGCTACGAAGATCGGCAAAAATTCTCTGAGTATTTTGATTCGGTCCGCTCGATCGAAAAGCAGATCGACAAGGTCGAACAAAAGAAAGATTTAATCTCCAAGATCGAGATGATCGAGCCGGAAGATGTCTCACTGCCTCGCCGCGAGTATATCCGTCTGATGGGCGACTTGATGATTATCGCTCTGCAAAACGACCTGACTCGCGTGGCAACCATGATGGTGGGGCCCGAGCGGTGGAATACGCCGACCATGTATGAGGGCGTCTTCGACGCACCCAAGAGTCATCACAACTTGTCGCATGCCCAGAAAAAGGAAGAAGTTCGACAAGATTTGGAAAAGATCGACCACTTCCATGTTGAGCAGTTCGCATATTTGATCCAAAAAATGGATTCCATTCAGGAAGGCGAACGCACCTTGCTGGACAATACCGTGTTCACTTTGGGTTCCGGCTTAGGCGATGGGCAAACGCACCAATTCAGCGAGTTGCCAATCGTGACGGCAGGCTCGGGAGGCGGGCGATTCGCAACGGGCCGATTGATCTCCTGCAGCAGCGGGACGCCGTTGGCAAACCTGTGGCTCTCCTATCTGCATTTGATGGGCGTCGAGCGCAAGCGTTACGCAGACAGCACTGGTCCACTGACCGAGCTGGGCGTCGAAGCCGTCGCGTAATAGGCTCACCGTCAACGTGGCGGTTCACTCCGACTTTTTGTTCAGGTGGCCCTGGATGAATTTCGTGGTGACCTGCAGCGCCTCGAAGAATTGCGGCGGGGGATCGTCTGAATTTCCCCAATAAAAACCGTGCGGCATATCGGCATGTTCGGAATACTTGGCGGTGACACCGCGCTGCTTTAATGCTTCGATCCAAGCCTTACCCGCTTCCTTCAAGCGATCACTGCCCCCGACAAGGTATAGCACTGGCCCTTTCACCGATTCGATGTTTTCATTCGGAGAGATGGCTTGAAACGCATCCCTGCGGTCGCCATATCGCCAGCCAAGTTCCAAAGCCACTTCGTACCCAGCCGAACCGGGGCGGAGCCGGAGATTCCCACCGGGAATGCGTGGCGCTTCCGCAGACGAATTGGCAGCATCTCGCGCACGCTGGCGGTGAGTCATCAATTGCTCGCGCCAATCGGACCAGTCTTGGACGCCTTCCCGAAGTTGTAATCCCGACGACAGAAACATCCCTTCGATATCGGATAGTCCTGCAAATGAAATCGCAGCGGCCGGCTGTTCCCGGCTGGCGAGCATTTGCGTCAAATATCCGCCGTGGCTCCCGCCGATCACCGCTACGCGATTGGCATCGACAAAAGGAAGAGATTTCAGTTTGCGATAAGCGGCCAGCACGTCTTGAATTTCGTCTTCAC
>JANQRQ010000184.1 GCA_028284485.1 Planctomycetaceae bacterium
TGGGATGAATCGGCGTCTGTCGATGCTGATGCATTGAAGTTTGGCCAGCGCGATTCGACTGCAACGCTTGCCGAACTACCCTCCGCCTTGTCACAGTCCAAGAGCTACACCAGTTGGAAGTCGAAACTAAAGGACTGTCTGTACCGCGACGAAAAACTGTCGGTTTGGAAATGCGCAGCATTAAAGACTTATTCGCATCCCGGGGAATCCGAAGGCGACTTTCGAATCCGGCTGACCCAACAGGCCAAAGAAGCACGGGACCTGCAAGTCGAGAAACTGCGCAGTCGCTACGCATCAAAGCTGGCGACGTTGGAATCGCGAATGAAAACCGCCAAGGAGCGCGTGTCCCGCGAAAAAGCGCAGGCTCAAAAAGCTACTTTGGATTCGGCGATATCGATCGGCTCGTCGATTTTGGGAGCGCTCTTCGGTCGTAAGCTGGCAAGCCGGACGAATGTCAGCAAGGCTTCAACTTCGATGCGTAGCG
Source organism: Planctomycetaceae bacterium (assembly GCA_028284485.1). Lineage (GTDB taxonomy): Bacteria > Planctomycetota > Planctomycetia > Planctomycetales > Planctomycetaceae > JANQRQ01. The sequence goes on from JANQRQ010000184.1 coordinate 485, forward strand.
TCGGACGTGCAGCACAGCAGCGAAGCGATATCGGTCGAGCCGAAGATCGTGTGGAAGATTTACAGGAACAACTGTCGGAGTTGGACAAAAAGTTCCACCAAGACGTCAAGGAACTCGAGGCGAAGTATGCCGTTCAGGAGTTAGAGCTGGAAGAACTTCCGATCCGGCCGAGAAAAAGCGATATTCAGATTCGCGAGGTGGCCGTGTTCTGGACACCCTGGACAGTCGATTCCGCAGGAATCGCTGAACCGGCGTTCGATCTCGACGGCAATTGAGCTGCTGCCATTTTCACGTTGCCGCCGCTTTTAAAACCTGCTCATGCCGCGTCGGCCTGTTTGCCATGACGGGTTGCGTTCGATGGGCAAGGTGGCGCGACGTGCGAGATGATCTGCTTTAATTTGCCACTCGATTCGGACCGCTCCAATTGATCGACACAGGAGATCTTCAGCGTCACAGCATCACCGTCGCCGTGGCCGGCAAAGTAATTGTCCAACGCCGACCGCAATTGGCGAATGACAGACTCAGGCTCCGCATTCCTTTGACGGACCACACGCAGATGGAGTTGATTTTGACGTTCGTGGATCAATTGCCACTGGGCCACTCCCGGGCAATCAATAATGACCAGGCAGAATGTATAGGCCGGGTGCGGTTTGAATTTCCCGTGGCGATCATGCAGCCAGATGATATCGTCGGTTCGGCCGCTGATTTTCACAACGGGCATTGGTCGCCCGCAGGGGCACTCTTCGCCGGTCAGTTCTAACGAATCGGTCAGCCGATAGCGAATAATCGGCTGAGTATGGTTGATCAGATTCGTCAACAAACAGTGATGCGAGAGTTCACCGACTGCGACAGGTTGATCGTGCTCATCGACCGGTTCCAGAATGGAATAATCGCTGTTTAGGTGCATTCGTCCCTGAGCGCATTCGTTGGCGAGAACAATACACTCGGTTGATCCGTATTGCTGTGTGACGGTCGCCTGTGGAAACGCCTGATGTAGCGCGCGGCGTGCACCGGGCGTCAAGGCTTCGCTACTGGTTGATATAAACTCCGGATTGAAGCGAGCGCTGCCCGAGAGTTTTTCGTGCGCCAACATCTCCAGGCATGTCGGAAAGGAATGCAGGTAATGCGGCCGAAACGAATTGAGTTGCTCGACGATGTTCTCGAGATTATCCAAAACCGAAAACAATTTGACGTTGGTCACGATTCCGCTGCTGGCCAGTGCTTCGTAAGCCGTTTGCGTGCTGATACAGGTCCGGCCCTCCGAGACCAAAAACGCCATCCGGTAGCGGCGTCCAAAGGTGAATCGGGAAGCGTCTCGCACGGTCAGTCGGTCGCGCATTGTTCGGGCAAAGACGGCCCCGCGTTGAATATCCCACGCCTTTCGGTCGTTGATAAAATAGACGGTATCTCCGGTCGATCCGCTTGTTTGCGACACGAGATACTCGTTGCGAATCCAGGGCATTCCATCCTGGTGAGCATCCGAGGCTGCCAAGACCTCATCCAGGCTGACGGCTCGGTCCGTCACAGTATCCTGAAATCCAGTCAGGAATTCTCCTTTTTCGACCGGAGGCAAATCGCTAAGCGAGCACGACGTCGGATTAATGTGCCGGTATCGGTCTTGGTAAAACGGGACGCGATTCGCGGCATGAATGATCAGCTGTCGCAAGCGTTCTTGCTGAACGGTCGCCAACTCTCCACGGTTGGCCCGGCGATCGCGCTTCAATGCCGACAAAGCCGCGACAGCGAAATGGACAAATGACATCCTCTGGACTCCGTTCCGCGAGGAAAACCGACTGAAATTTCAAAAAACGTCTGGCGGTCAACCGGATAAAAATGTTATGACCCGCCGTCCAATCGACCGAAAACTAGTAAACGCCGAGATCTTCGGCTTTTCTACGCGCCGAGATTCGAACATCGCCTCCGTATGCCGACCGAACGGTCTGCAGTCTGTTGACTGACCTGGGAATGGTTTCACCGCATGCCCGCAGAGACGAGAACAACTGAAATCATCATTCCCATCTCCGCTGGAGGGGTCGTCTCTGATGGTATATCGGCCAAGGAGACGGCGGCCGCGAAGGATAATCGAATTCCTTTTCTATGGCGATTCGGAAAGTGGATTCCGCTACCCAAAAGCCGGCGATTTATGGATGATTTTCTCCACTTTTCGAAGAAGATTCCGACCCAGCCTCTCGTCCGGCGATGTAACATATTTCGCGTAAATACTTTACGGCAGGAGTCGCCCGTAAGAGTCGGCTGGTCGGCCATTATGATGCGCGCCTACGCCTTGATGGCGAGAAACCACCCGGAATTGAGGCGTTCTTTCATGAAGTGGCCCTGGCGGCACTTGTATGAAAATCCGATTCAAATCGGAAGAATCGCTGTGGCGCGTCACTTTCGTGGTGAAGATTGGGTCTTCTTCGAGCGAATCGATCAGCCGGAGAATCTTTCGCTACAAGAAATTCAGCGACGAATCGACAATGCGAAGACCGCACCGATTCGTGACATTTTTCTGTTTCAGCTGCAATGGCTGTTTTGCCATCTGCCCGTGCTGATTCGCCACGCGATTTGGCGTTTCACATTGAATGCGTCCGGCACACTGCGAACGCAGGCTACCGGGACTTTCGGATTAACCACCGTGGCAGCGCGCGGTGCGATTAGTATTCATCCCCCATCGCTGGGAAATATGACGATGACGTACAGCCCGATCAATGAAGACGGCGATGTGCGCATCACGTTTGTCTACGATCACCGTATGCTCGATGGCTCCGTTGTCGCCGGCTATTTGGCGGAATTCGAAGAAACATTGAATGGCCAGATTTGCGACGAATTAGAGGAGCTGTGTGAGACGGGCGAGCGCGAACACACTCTGCGAATCGCCGCTTAACAAGTTACCGGTCGGAACCATGGTGGCCTTGCTTCGGCCGCTTGGGGCGTCGTGGGCGTAGCAAGAAGCCAAAAACCGCAGCGACGACCAGGATCGGAATGCCGATTCTCGGTCGATAAGCGAGCAGAAGAAACGCAACGACGAACCCGGGAATGACCAACGGGTTAACCTCGGCCCAAGCCGCATCCCGGTACCGCGTCGGCAGTGCAATCCAAAACGCTGCCAGAACGAGCCCTACACGCAAGAATGCCGAACCCCACTGCCTTAGCTGCAGGTTATTTCCGAACCCAAGCAGGATAATGCCTGCTGCAACAAGGCACATCAGCGCGAGTAATCCAACGAGATGCCGATTGACTGCGACTTTTTGCGTGGTCATGAACTCAATTATGAGCAGTGACCGTTGGCTGTATCAACAACGGCAGATCGCAGAGAAGAATTCTGCCATTATTTCCACAGAATTGACGATTCACTTGCGAAATTGGGCTTAGTTTCGCCGCACAATCCGGTCTTTCCCCAAATTGCCGTCCCCGATACACTTTGCCGACTTCGAAGACCCGCAGATCCGGCAGGAAAGGAATCCGCTATGCCGTCAGAGGCGATCCGCTTCATACACGCCTCCCAACTTTTGGTCGACCACCAGCTCACGTGCACCGGCCCGCTTACGGACAAATCGCTTCGTGAAACGGTCGAAGATGCCACGCTGACGGCTTGGGACCGCGTCGTCGTTGCATGCATTGAGCGCAAAGCCGACTTCTTGCTGTTAACGGGCGATAGCTTTGATCGCCACGACCGTAGTCTGCGTGCCGAGGTGGCATTAAGAGATGGCTTCAACCGGCTGATCGATAACGATATCCAGGTTGTCGTAATACCTGGAGCTCGCGACACAATCGATGCCTGGAACGCGTTGGCAGATTTGCCGGAAGATGTCATTGTGTTTCGCCCGGAATTCGACGAACCCGTTGCGATTCTCCGAGACGGAAAATGCATCGCTTCGATCACCGGTATTTTACCGGTTCAATCCCCGAACAAACTTGGCCAAAACGTCACACGTTCATACGAGTCGGGATCGACAAAACATCCATTGTCTGTCGGCATTCTGTATTCCAACCAGTTGACGGTCGACACCGAGCGCGATGGCGGCATGGCGAATGAGCCGCAAGATGATCAGCAAGTCCTTCCACCCGGTGAGTTGGTCTTGCCCGCCGATGCGGCATCGATTGACTACATCGCAATTGTCGGCAATGGGCCGGCAGCGACCTACACGTTAGGCCATGCCACCGCGCACCAGCCCGGTAGTACGCAGGGCCAATCGCCCGATGATACGGGAGCGCATGGTTGTACTTTGGTTGAGTACGTACCTGGCCAAGGAGTCGGTCGTACGTTCCTACCGACTTCGACAGTTCGTTGGGAAACTTTCCCACTTCATGTCGAATTCGGATCGACCCAGGATGCGCTAGTTGCACAAATGTTCGGAAAGCTACAAACCTGCCAGCATAAAGACCGCGCGCGAGTGTGGATGATTAGCTGGAAAGTCGAAGGTTGCGGGCCAATGATGGTCCAATTGCGTGACAAGCAGTTCTGCAACGAACTGTTGGAACTGGCCGAATTGGAATCCCCACTGCCTGATCGAAGTCGATTGGTTCAGCAGATCGACATTTCCTCAATGACGGAGATCGGAATGGCGGCCTCGGGGGAGGGACCATACGGCGAATTCGTCCAGCGACTGCAAAAACGGCTTCCCGTAACCGACGAGTCCTTGGCGTCCTGTCTGGAGTGGGCCGAAGTCCCGCCCGGCCCCTGGCGTGATCGACTCGTGGCGCTCTCCGGTTCGGTCTGCCGCGAAAACATATCCCGGAGCGCACACCAGCAAACCCATCACTGGTTTTCGGCAGCAACCCATGAAGGAAGAGGGGCATGAGGCTATCTGAAATTCAGATCGACCGCTTTGCGATTTGGAGCGACTTGCGTCTGTCGATTCCCGGTCAGGGACTGACCGTGATTTGCGGTCCGAATGAAGCTGGCAAAACCACTTTGCTACGGTTCATACGGGGAATCCTTTACGGCTACCAGCCGGCGGACAAGTCGCGTGGCCGTCGGCGATTCCCTGTGCCGAAGTTGCAGGACGGTCGCCTGCGCATGACGCACGCGGGCCGTGAATTCGATCTGCGCCGTGTTTCTCAGGGAGAAGGCCGCGGAATCGCCACGACGACAAATAACGGCTTGGAACAATCAGCGGATGATTTACTCAAAGGCGTTTTGCAGGGGATAGGAGAAAACACGTTCGAACATGTGTTCGCGGTTGGACTGCATGAACTCCAGGAATTGGCAACTCTGCATGACGACGAAGTCGCACAACTAATCTATGGTCTCAGCCTGGGACCGGAAGGCCAGCAATTGCTGGGAGCGTCGGAAAGAATCGGATCAGATGCGCGGCGACTTTTTCACCCTGACGAGCAAACCGGCGAGTTGCTCGAATTATTCGATCAGTACGATGTTCTATCCGATGAGCTGGATTCGTTGAATTCTCTGCGCAACCGGCACGGCGAACTCCTTACCCAGAAACGACATTGGGAATCGTTGATTAATGACCAACACCAGCGCCAACGCGGATTGCATTCCCAACTGCGTGGTCACCTATTTCTCGAACGCATTTGGCAGCCGTGGCAGAGTGTACGAAAAATCGAAGCAGACCTGGACGCACTACCGACCGTTACGGGATTTCCCAAAGACGGGCTTTCCCGTTTGACAGAGATCAACGAAGAGTTGGACACGGCGTTGAAATGCCGCAACACCCTGATTGCCGAGGCAGACGATCTGCATCAGCAAATCGAAGATCTGGATATTGATGCCGATTTTCAAAAGCACATCGATTCGATTCAAAACTTGGTCGATCAGCGCGAGTGGCTGATCGAAGTCGAAGCACGCAAGGTCGACGCCGAAAGGACGACCGCCAAACTCGAGCAAGATTACCAGCGTCAACTGCAGCAGCTTGGAGGAGAATGGTCGCCGGAACGGCTGGCGGATGTTGATACTTCCCCCGGATCGCAATACCGCATGCTTCGAATGGCGCGAAACTACGAAACTAAACTTCACCAGCGATCGCGCCTCAAACGACGGTACCAGCAACTGCTCTCGTTGCGGAAGAAGCGCATTGCCGAATGGGAAGAAGCCAGCGAACGAATTGGTATCACCGATATCGATGAGGCTTTGGCCGATTCGGACCAAATGATTCAGCATCTCAAACAGCTTTCGCGTTTGAAAAGGCGCGAGGCGCAGCTCGAACAGCGACGAAGCGGTTTTGCCGAACAATTAGAGCACGTCGAAACCGATTTGAAGCTACCCGATTGGGTTCGTTGGGTGTTGGCCGCATTTGTCATCGCTGGATTAATTCTTGGCCTGGTAGGACTGGCCACCGGCGTCACGACGAATTGGATAGCCGGCTTGATCTACGCGTTTTTGGGTGCGACCAGCGCTGGGTTGGCTTGGGCGTTAAAGACCCATTTCGAAAAACGATTGCGGGAACGCGCGCAACGTCTGCAAGATGAGTTAGTGGTGACTGAGAAACGACTTGTGGGCACTCGAGAGGCGATCGCCAAAATCGCGCATCCCGATTTTGGCTTAAACGGTACCGGGTCCGGCCATAGCCGCCAGACTTCCGATGCAACGCCCACCCCGGAGGCCGACCTAATCCACAACGCTGTCCATCATCATGTCGAATTGCAGCAGTTGAAAAAAGGGCAAGATCGCATCGATGCTCTACGTCGCCGTTTGACGGCACTCCGAAATCGCCACCAGCAATTGCAGCGAGAAGTCAGTACCGTTCGCCAGCAATGGTGCGAACTGCTGGTACAACTGGGACTTCCCGAGACCGTCTCCGTCGAAGAGGCCTTCGACACCTGGCATCTCGTGTCGAAGGCAAAAGCGGGCTATAACAATTGGCATTCGGCGAAGGAAGAATGGCAACAAGCCGAACGCGAGTGGCGACGATACCGGCAACGCATCGAAAACCTGGGACGCCGTTTGCATCGCTGGGAGCACAATTACGATGCGCCAGTCGAAGTTTTGGACGTGTGGTCCGGTTTGCTCAAATCGTTCGCCGAAACGCGCCAGCAGCGGAATCAATTGCAGCGAGAGGAGGAGATCCGTCGGGCTGAGGTCGCAGAATACCAGTCGAACATTGACGAGTTAACTGCCCAACGATCGGCCTTATTCGTCAAAGGTGGGGCAACTGGAATCGAAGATTTTAAACAGCGGGCTCACTGGTTCGATCGTCGCGAGGAACTGGAAGAGCTTTTGCAACAAGCCGACCAGGAACTCGAGGTGGCCGCTCGAACGGAACCCGATTTGGCAATGGTTGAAGAAGACTTGTTGGCCTTCAACGCCGACGAGAACGCAAAATGCATTCGAACAATCAATGCCGAAATCGAAGCCATCGAAAGCGACATTTTGGAATCTGCGGAACGCCTGGGAGGGATCAAGCAGGAACTGACTGATATAGAATCCGATCGGCGATCCAGTTCGGTGCGCCTCGAACGCGAGCAAGTGCGAACCCGGTTACAACAGGCTGCCGAACAATGGTATGCCGTTCAGCTGGCCTCGCAATCGATCGAGGAAATACGAACGCGATTTGAAAGGACCTGCCAGCCGGCGACATTGGCCGCCGCCTCGCAACATTTGCAGCGGCTGAGTTGCGGCCGATATCAGAATATCTGGGCCCCTCTCGGAAAACGGAGCCTACGCATTGACGACGAATCCGGCCGAACGAGCGGTGTCGAGGATTTGAGCGGCGGCACACGCGAACAACTGTTCTTGTCCATTCGACTTGCGCTCGTT
>JANQRQ010000148.1 GCA_028284485.1 Planctomycetaceae bacterium
ATTTCGGCACTTCAGAGAGCGAAAATCCCTCATTTGAAGGGCGTCTTCGGCGGGGGTGGGGCAAGATACATTATCGACGAACTGAATCGTGGTGCCATCGGCGCGCTTCCCGCGGTCGAGTTAACCGATTTGCACGTTCAAATCTTCGAGACATATTCGGCTGGGCAAAAGGAGCGAGCACGCGAATTGTATCGCTGGAGCTTACCACTACTAGCCACTCAAATGATTTACCGCATGCGGCTGACGAAGTATGTGCTCATGAAACGCCAAATTGCGAATCGTCTCCACGTCCGCGCTCCATTGTCGGAATTGGATGAGTTCACAATGCAAGACATCGACGCGATGCTGTCCGATCTCAAGGCGGTCTTACCAGGAGTGCGCCTTTGAATCCCGATCCGGTCGCGGCAATTGAAGTTTACGTGGTGACGCTGGTTCAGGAGAAACCCTACCTGGGCAGCTTGCGCCCCGGCGAAACGGTCAATGAGAATGGTTACTTTGTGCGCCATGGCAACCAAACTGTCTATCCCCGAACTAACCGATCGCTGGTGGTCCGTATATTGACACACGACGGTGTTGAAGGCTGGGGTGAAACGTATGGCTTGGTTGCTCCTAAGGCGACGGCCGAAATCATCAACGATTTGCTGGCCGGTTTCGTGATCGGTCGTGATCCTATCGATCGCGAATCTGTTCATGATGAGTTGTACAATTTGATGCGGGTCCGGGGTCATACCGGCGGCTTTTATGTCGACGCGTTAGCTGCCATCGACATTGCTTTATGGGATATCGCGGGCAAACGAACCGGCCGATCGGTGGCTGGGCTATTGGGAGGGCAGCAGCGAGAGTCGATTCCCGCCTATGTTTCCGGATTGCCGGAAGATACTTTGACGCAACGTTGCGAGTTAGCTCTCTCGTGGCGGGAGCGTGGCTTCGATGCGGTGAAGTTTGCTTCGCCGGTTGCCGACCAAGGCCCGGTACAAGAGATCCAATCTTTGCGTCAAGAATTGGGCGAGGAAATGCGAATTGCCTGCGATCTGCATTGGGCTTATTCGCCAGACGAGGCCATCGAGCTTGCGAAAGCGATGGCACCGTTTTCCCCGTGGTTTCTCGAAGCGCCGGTTGCGACCGAAGACATTGAAGGATTGCGTCGCGTCGTGGAACAATCCGGCCAAAGGATCGCGGCTGGAGAGGAATGGCGAACGGTCTACGAGGCAGGCCATCGCATCGACCGCGGGGCCATCCATATCATCCAGCCGGAAATGGGGCATACCGGGATCACGCAATTCATGCGGATCGGTCGGTACGCGGAAGCGCATGGGATTCAGATTATTCCGCATGCAACAATCGGCTCGGGCATTTTTCTGGCTGCCAGCCTACAGGCAAGTGCGGCACTGGCGAGTACCGCTTCCCATGAATTTCAGCATTCGATATTCGAGCCGTTTCGGTATTTCACAGGTGATGCACTTATCTGTGAGAATGGGGCCTACACTGTTTGTGGCGTGCCAGGGATCGGCGTCGAGCCATCGACAGAAATGCGGAAATGCATGCAGGCCGTTTGAGACTGAGCCCGTGCGGCCAACGACTTCAGAAATGCGAGCCCGAATAGTGATTGAGATCGGTAAGACCGCCACTTCGACCGTCCCACGGAACGCCGCACCAGTGTGGAGGTTGGTCTGCCGATGATCACCAAACGAAGGAAGGGGGTCGCCGGGCGAGTGGTTTCCGGGCTTGTCTGCTTAGTCGTCATGGGATTGCTACTGCTCAGCCTGATCTCATTCGAGACGGTTCGCAGCTTTCTTGACGCTCAAGCAGGCGATGGCGCCGCTGAGCCATATACGCTGGCTGTGCATCGGCGCATCCAATTTGGGTGCATTGTTTTGGGCGGGATGATTGCCTGCGTAGCGCTAGGTTTACGATACACAGCGATGCGCAACACCGCGATTTCGCAACATTGCTGGCGACGCTTTCGACGTGGTGTATTCCTATTAATCGGTCGGTTGTTTGTGTCGGTTCGGCGAGAATGGTCGCTGTTGCTCTTATTGGTGTGCGTTGCTGCCGTCGTTCGGTATCCCTATCTCACGCAACCTTTGCGATATGATGAGGCCTATTCCTATCTGGCTTTTAGCTCCCGCCCGCTGTACGTGACCGTTTCCGATTACAATGACCCGAACAATCACGTTTTTCATAACGTGCTGGTTAGCATGACCTCGGTGTTTGCAGGAAATCGAGAGTGGGCATTGCGGATCCCGGCATTCATTGCAGGGCTGTTAATCGTTCCTGTTAGCTTTTTGATTGCTAGTCGTTGCGGCGGTCGTATCTCGGGAATCCTGGCGGGTGTCATTGCGGCGACATCGTCGGTGCTGATCGAGTATTCGGCTCTCGCACGCGGGTATTCACTGGTCTGTCTAATGGCCCTTTTGTGTTTGGCGTTCGTGGTGTCGCTGTCGCGACGTCGCAATCCAGCTGCTGAAATGGGACTGATCATCGCAGCGGTCTTGGGAATGTGGACGGTTCCCACCTTCCTATATGCGGTTGTCCCATTAACAGCCGGCCTGTGCATCACGCGTTACATGCTGACCCGGCAGGTTAATGATGCATTTTGGCAGTTTTGCCGTCTTTGGTTCGGCATCGCGGTGGGATGTCTGATCGTTTATCTGCCAGTGCTACTCGTCTCCGGTCCGCAGCCGTTGGTTGCCAACCGTTACGTCGTGGCGTTGGGGACACAGGAATTCTTGGCAGCGATCATTCATTGGCCGGACGACACCGCGCGGTTCTTTCTTCGGGACGTTCCCATCGTTGTTGGCATCGTTTGGTTGCTGGGCATCGGTCGGGTCTTCACAGGCAAATCGTACGAGGGAATTCGACTTGTGTGGTCCGTCGTACCGGCACTGATGCTGATTCCGTTAATGGCAACAATTCAGCGAGTGATTCCGCCCGGTCGCGGGATTCTTTTCCTTGTGCCGATTGCCATCGTCGGAGTGGGAATCGGTTGGGGACAAATACTTCAATCGGTTTCCAAAGAACAACTTCGGCGGCTGTGGACCGCCGGTCTGATCGCGATTGTTGGAGTTTGGCCGCTTGTCGTAATGGTGAACAGTGATTCGATTCTGCATTCGGATGCGGCTGGCCCCTTTGATTCAGCGAATACGGTCGCCGAGTATCTGGCCTCGACAACGGGAACCGGTGACTACGTGGTGGCGATTGCACCCTGTTCGTCGCCGTTAATTTATTACGGCGACAGGGTCGGTTTATCGCGCGATCGATTCCTGATTCCCGAGCGTTCGAAAGAGCATTCTGTGCGGCTGATTGTCGTCGTGTCGAATACCGGTCCGACGCCTACCGAAACCCTGGAGTCGCTCGGCCTGCTGCAACTCAGCTCTGGAAACACCTGGAACTTGCTGCAGGAATATCCCGATGGATCAATGTACGAGATGATTCTGGATCCACTCGAGTAGTCGGTGCTGCAGTTGGCTGCTTCGATACTCGTCCAGTATCGAACTGCCAAAGTTCTTTTAGCACGCCGCTCTAGCTCCGCATCGGCTGTGCCTGCTTGATGTAGTCTTGGTCAATGTCGACTCCGAAGCCGGGCCCGGTTGGAACATGAATAATACCATTTTCGCAATTCAAGGAAGCTGTGTTGCAATGGAACGGAATCTTGCTGTCTCCCTTGAACTCCATGTGCGCAGCGGCATTTGGAATGTACGACATGAAATGTAGCGCATTAAGAAATCCCATTCCCCAACCAGACATGTGTGGCGTGCAAGGCATTCCGGCAGCATGGGCCCATAAGGCGACCCGCGTCGACCGAATGAAACCGCCGAAGTAATGCAAATCCGGCTGCACGACATCGAGCCCGCGATTGGCGATCGTCCATTTGAATCGCCGCAGGCTGAATTCCTGCTCTCCACCTGCGACTGGAATGTCGAGAGCATCGGCGACCTGCTTCGTTTCCCACAGGTCATCAAATCGGCACGGTTCCTCGAAGAATGCGTATTTCTGCTCCTCCATCAGTCGTCCGAGGCGAATGGCATGCGCAGCGTCGTAGGAACTGTTCGAGTCGGCGTAAATGGTCATGTCATCGCCAAACGCGTCTCGCACCATTGGAATCAGCGCCTCTGAACGACCGACTGGAGTCTCCTTGTTCTCGCTTAACATGCCCCCGACGCGAAACTTGATAGCGCTGGCGCCTGTTTCTTCGACGAGTTGGTGCAGGTATTCAATTTCTTCTTCAGGTGTGTTTCCTCTGCGACCACTGGCTCGATAAACGGCAATTTGTTTCCGTCGAACGCCTCCGAAAAGTTGGCCGATCGATCGATTGGAAACTCGTCCCAAAAGTTCCAAGACGGCCATTTCGGCGGCTGCCACAGAAACCCACAACGCCAACCCTTGCAGTTTGTACGTGATCTGCGGTCTGAGCAATTCGACTAAAAGCGTTTCGAGATCGCGGGCATCCTTGCCGACAAGGTATGGTTTGACCCGATTCTGAAAGATGGGATAGAGATCATCGAGCCATCCCGAATTGCCGGCGATGACACCTTCGGCTCCGTCCGTCGATCGGACGCGTACGAGAATTTCGTTGTCATGGCGAAGTAGCTCCATCGATTCGATTGTCACGGGATCTCGCAGGGCGGATGTATCGAGGATCGGGCCCGATGTCACGCGATCGAGTTCCTCGATCGTGATTCGTTCATCCGCCTGAGTCGGAGATGAATTCGAAGCGAGGAACGGAAGACTGCTTGCGCTCGCAGCCAGAAACGTTCGACGTGTAATTGCCATCACGGGCTCCAGTGCAGTTATGAATCAGGATTAATTGTTCGTTGGTCGTATGTGCTGCAGTTTTATCATTCTGCTTGCGGTATGGTGGTGGGTCAATATGTGGGTGCCGCGTTAATGTCGTTGACAACAATCGTTGACCGTGTGACACTGATCGCGGTCAACGATCGGAATTCCTACAATACTCTCCTCAACCTCTTCATCGACATCGAAAACGACAGTTCGACATCTCAAGCTTGTGCCAGATAAACGTCAGCATCGCGGTCCCCATCCGGAAGACTCGGCCTTGTTCGGTGAGGCTGTGTTGCCGACGCTTTGTGAGGCGGCAGGGGAGTACGCCTGGCTACTCGATCGGGGTTATCCGTCTCAAGCCACTCTCAAGCTTGTTGGTGATCGGCATCGCCTTGTACAGCGGCAGCGAATCGCTCTGGCGCGGTCGACTTGCTCTCGTGATCAACTCGAAAGGCGTCAGAAGAAGCAACTTGGCGCCGTCGACATGCGCGAGAAAAACATTCTCATCGACGGGTACAACTTGCTGACCACAATCGAGGCAGCGCTGGGCGGTGGGGTCATACTCTCCGCCCGCGATGGGTGCTATCGAGACATGGCAAGTATGCACGGCACTTACCGTAAGGTCGCAGAAACGATTCCCGCACTCGAGTTGATCGGGCAGACGCTGGCCGATCATGAAGTCGCTCATGCCGGTTGGTATCTCGACAGCCCGGTTTCAAACAGCGGGCGGTTGGCCACCATCATTCGCGAATTAGCCGAGCAGCAAGGCTGGGATTGGCAAGTGTGTCTGGTTCCCGACCCCGACGGGGTTCTCGCTCAGGCGGAATTGCCCATCGTCAGTGCAGACAGCGGGATTTTAGATCGCTGCGCCGCCTGGTGGAATCTGGCCCGTGTTGTCATCGAGCAGCACGTGCCGACTGCTCGTGTCCTGAAGTTCTTTAGTCTGTAAACCAGTCGTCATCGACCCAATGATGACCGCTAATTCTACGCTGACGGCATGGAACGGCTATTGTCGAGTTGTCAACATGCCCGCCGTTTCTAAGTGGCTGGATGAGAAATTTGCACGACGAGTGGGAAAATTGTGCGCCATTTGACGCACTGTATTTTAGAAGAATGCACAGGGACGCTTTTTGATTGTGACATTATGTTCATTTCCAAACTGCGGTAGGAGAATGCATGGCGATGTTTGCTTAACGACATCGAATTTTCCGGATCAGGTAAGCGAACTACAAAGTTCGTCGGTACCCGGTTGCTAAGACATCAGCGGCACGCCAAAGGGTCGGTCCGCGCGCCCTACGGTTGCCTCTCGTCATCTGCTGCGCGGAAAAGTAACACCGGAGATCTCACATGAAATTGCTACGTTCACGCACCGTGGAGTTTATGGCCGGCATTTTGGTGGGATGCGTCGTCACGACGGCACTTAGTCCACAGTTCTTGACGGCTGCCCCTGGCAGGTCTTCGGGACTGCCACACAAGAATGCACGGGATATCGCCGAAATTAGGGAATTACTGGCAGACCAAACGGAATTACTCGATGGGATTTCCCGGGAAGGGGAGACCATTGTCTTTAACCGCGAAGTCGAATTTCGTGACTCGACTCAGGCGATCGAACTTCTCGTCGAATGTGTCGAGGGTGAGGAACCCTGTTTGCGCGTTCGCGGCGGCGCAACTTTCGAGAGTCTTGGTCGCGACCAATTCGTGGGTGTCAACCTTTCCGACGGGAACGCCGTCGTCGACGTAAGAACGCAAGGCGACGGAGAAACGTCTTTGCCTGCGATTCAGGCTGCCTACTTCAATGAAGAAGTCGGAATTCTATTTCCTGTGTTTGCGAGAATTGGCCCTGATGGTTTTCAAGTGCTTGACGAATCCGGCGACGGGCCTCCCTGCAGCACAAGCTTAACTGCCGTCGAATTACTTGTTTCGTGTGGTGCGTTCGGCAATCAACCTGCATGCGGAACGAGTTTAACCGCCGTCGAATTGCTTGTTTCGTGTGGTGCTTTTGGCAATGAACCTGCTTGTGGCACAAGTTTAACCGCAGTCGAATTGCTTGTTTCGTGCGGTCAACAAATCGCGAGCGTCATCCCGGATGGATTTCTGGGGGAAAGCCTGCTGGTCGATACTGCGGATATCACGACCGCAGATATCGGAAATCTTGGATTGAGTGAATCGATCACTGTTCCACAAGTCACGACTGACAACATTCTCGTCAATGACACCGTGCAAACGAGCAACATAATCAGCGACACCGGCGAATTCGGCACGGTAGACGCCGACGTATACCTCGGAGGAGGCCCGTTCTAGCGAACAGGGCATCTCCAAAATCGTGAGGGCTAACGATCACAATTCGATCGGCGGTCGCCCTGATCCTTCTTGGTCAATTCTAGTGAAAAGGATCTTTCCTTCGCGGACTGTGGGAATGAACTCCCGTTGCAGCCGCCAAGGTTTGGCAGCCGGAATTACATTGGAGCTGTTCGTTCTGATGCAGATCTTTTGGTTGCGACAACGGACGGTGGTCACTCAAGTGGCCGCCGTCCGGATCATTGTGCCCCAAGTTCGTTTCGCGATGCCATTCGACGATTCCCTGCAGCCGGTCTGGAGAACCGTGAAAGCTCACTCAGGCAGGATCTCGGCACCACGCAACATCTGCTCAAAGGTTCCCTACTGGCGATACGCAGTGACGATCGTGCAGGTACATGTTTGCAACCCGTTTGCTTACGGCGTCAGGCTGACTTTGATGCCGGGAACAGGCCGGCCGTTTTCGTCCGACAATCGCAGATAGTTACGTCTGCCGGCACCCAGATTGACGATCTTCACGAGCAGCGAATTCGTGCCTTCCCTGAGCGTGATCGGCACCGTTTTTTTTGTCATGACCGGTGACGAATTAAAACGCCCCCCAAATTGCTCGAATTGTGCCTCACCGTTGAGGTAGGCGCGCATTAGGTTCTCGCCACTCGCTGCGAGTTGAACCGTCGTGTCACTCTCAACAGTCAGGTAACACACGGCATACACGACACCGATCTTGTCGCCTGCGCTTTGCATCTTGTCAGCTTTAAAGAAATACTCGTCACTTCGGTAAGCCTTCCACTGATAGTCAAGGCCATCAATCGTTTCGTGATCGCCATCGCGTGGCGCGAAATCATTTTCAAAGTCGAAGGGACGCAACTCAAGCGGATCGGCTGCGACTCCGATGGGCGTTGGCGGATTCGGTGTCAGCACGAGCCAATCGTGGAGATACTCGATCGCTTGCGCATCTCGCTGTCGCTGTTGTTCGCGCGCAATTTGGAGATCGGCTTCCGAATCGGAGAGCACGAAACGAAAGTAGTCTTCGGATGTCCCAGTATCGATCCGAAACAGAAATGTATTCCAACCTGCAGCCAGTGAAAGCGGTATGAACTCATCGTCTGCATCCAATGGGCGTCCGCGATCGGCGTGGTACACACGACTTTGATCATGCCAAAACGTCAGCGGCCGACTTGTGAACAACCTAGCGGACACGTCACAATTCTGCGGCGTATAGATCCGCGCCGCTGCATGCATGCATGTCAAATCGCCTGATGGCGATTGCAGACTCTGGTTCAAGGCTCCATTCGCAGTGACAGCCACCGGTTGCCATGGAAGTTCCCAATCGTTCTTCTTCGCGCCGGCTTCTTTGGCTGTCTCGAGATGGAATATTGGCACTTCCGTCTCGTTATCGCTCGACGGATTAATCGGACCTTGCGTCCACCAACCGGAAGTGAACCATTTTTCGCGTTCCTTTTCGGGACGGGTCCGCATCGCATCCTGCCAATGTTTCGCCGCTTCTGCCCAGTTGCCGGCGTGGGCCCTAACCACTGCTTTGTGAAAATAGACCGACGTAGAATCGGGAACCAATCCCTGGCGGTCGGTTATGAAATTCAGCACTTCGCGGGAGTGGACTGCTCGATGACCGGGCAGAGCGTCCCAAATTTTGACGGCGGAATCTTCACCGCCGCTCGCAATCCTCATGCCGTTCGGGCTCCAAGCGACGCAAAGTACGCCACCGGCGTGCGCCTCCAAGACGAGCGTCTGTCGTTTTGTCCGTGGATCCCAAATCCGCAGCGTTCCGTCCTGAGCCCCGCTGACGAGCCGGTCTCCCGTGGGGTTCCAAGCAATCGCGAAAATGGGGCCTGTGTGGCCTTCCAAAACAGCTAACGGACCACCGGTTCCCGCGTCCCATAGCCGAACAGTTCCGTCGAAACTGGCTGTCGCCACGATTTCGTGTTGTGGATTCCACGCTACAGCACCGACAGCATCGCCGTGTCCACGCAGCGTCACCAATGGTCGTGGCTCGGTAATGCTCCAGATCCATGCCTGTCGGCTTCCGCCGGCGCTCAGGAAACGATTGCCACGCGGATGCCAACTCATCGATCCGATGGAGTCATCAAGCCAACCACTGACAACTTCCATCGTCTTAGCGGTATGACCCGTGTGAGCATCCCACAACCTGATGTTGTGATAAACGCACGCTGCACCCGCCACTTGGAAAGTTTTCGGTCGCCACGCCAGCGACCTCAACACGGTCCGTCTACCCAGTTCGTTCTCTGGGCGTGACAGTCCCGTAAGGTTCAATACCTCAGTACGCTCAGGTATCTCCTTAATCTGGATGTCATTATCGCTTGCCGACGCAAGAAGATTTCCATCGCTCGACCATGCAACAGATCGAACGTCAGATTCATGGGATGTGATCGAGGTTGGTTCGATGTCGGCGTCGCTGTCCCAAACTTCGACGGTACCGGTGTTATCACCCCAGGCGAGATGTCGCGAATCTGGCGACCACCCAATGCAGTGAACAGTCGCATTCCTTGTCAGAACATTGGATGAATTGCCTGTATTCGCGTCATTGAATTCCCAGATTCTGACAGAACGATCCTGGCTGGCGCTGACCACTCGGCTGTCATCGGAATTCCAGTCCAGTGCAACAATCGTATTGGAATGTCCTCGCCAAGAAGTTGCGACTTCGCCTGTGGTGGCATCCTGGACCACGATTCTTCGATCGGCTCCTGCAGACGCAATCCATTTTCCATTTGAACTCCAGGCGATTCCTCCGACCCAACTTTCGTGTTTGTCCCATTGTGCGATTTCATTTCCAGTTTCGACGTCCCAGATAGAAACGACTTTATCGCTGGATGTTCCTGCAATCTTGCGGGAATCGGGGCTCCAGGCGATCTGCTGTCTATGGCCGTCACCACCCAGATGTCTCCAAGCTGTCAGCGTCACATCTTTTGGATTGAATTTCCAAATTCCCAGGCTTTTCGAGCCATAGCCCGTACCGGCCAGCATCCGCATGTTCGGACTCCAGGCCAGGTTTTCGAAGAAGATGTCCGAGTCCTCAATCGAGTGGAGGAGCTTTTGCGTCTCGACGTCCCAGATGCGGATCGTATGATCCGGCCCGGCACTTGCGAGCCACTGACCGTTGGAATGCCATGCCACCGTTCTCAATTGATTCTTGGATGCTTTGATTTTGGCGACTTGCTGGTTGGTCTCAAAGTTCCACAGTGTGATTGTTCCTGTTCCGTCCGCGCTGGCCAGATAACGTCCGTCAGGGCTCCAATCGACTTCCCAAACGTAATCTCCCAAACCACCTAATCGAGCAATTTCTCGACCATCGACAGCGTCCCACACGCGCACGGTGAAGTCTCCGCATGTTGCCAGGTAGCGGTCATCCGGACTCCATGTCGCCCACTGTGCCCACGAGAAATGCCCACGAAGAGTCGCCGATGCCGGCTGGTCGAGACCTCGCAGGTAGTACCATTCCCATCCCGGGAGACCGTCTTTCGGTTCCGCGGAGTACCACCGGTCCAAAAGCGAACGCATGCGCTGACTGCCCCCGGGATCGCTGGCTGCCTCCGATGCCATGCTCATTTCGGCGACGTAGAGATTACGGCGCGCCTCGAGCCGCATCGCCGTCTCGGCGTCGCGAGCCATTTCGGCTGCATTCCGGGCTGACTCCGCTTCAGTGCGGGCCTTCTCGGCGGCCAGGCGTTGAGCTTCTTCGCTTGCTCGCGCTGCTTCTGCTCTTTGCGACGACTTTTCGGCGGCCTCGAAGCGATTGGCGGCTAGCGCCTCCGCACGATTGGCCCGAACCGCTTCAATCGACACCAGGACGATTCCGGTCGTTAAAGAAAGCAGTATCAGTATCACGCTCGTCATGGCCGCCCGATTTCTTCGAATGAGCTTACGCAGGCGGTAACTTGCCGACGGTGGGCAGGCTTCCACAGGCTCGTCATTCATGTAGCGGTCGATGTCAGCGGCGAAACTGTTGGGCGATTCGTATCGGCGGGAGCGATCCTTCTCGAGCGCTTTCATCACGATCCAGTCCAACTCGCCACGCATCAAGGCACTCAGCTTTCTCGGATCGGTATTGCGTTTGGAGCAGATCTCAGTTGCCGAATCCCCTAACTGTGTGCTGACTTTCGTACTTGGCTTGGGGGGATCCTCCTCGCGAATGATGCGTCGGATTTCGTCGTAGGCGGCCGTCGAAAGCCGTTGCTTGTCGAAAGGTGTCGTACCGGTCAGCAATTCGTAGAGAAGTACGCCTAGTGAGTAAACATCGGTTCGCGTATCGACGTCCAACCCACTCATTTCAGCTTGTTCGGGGCTCATGTATAGCGGCGTGCCGATCATCTGCGCGTAGTTGGTGAATAACGTCCTTTCAGTCAGTTTTTGATTGATCGCCTTGGCGATGCCGAAGTCGATGACTTTCACGACCGGCTTACCATCGTGCAAGGTGATCATGACGTTGCTGGGCTTGATGTCTCGATGGATGATCCCTTTGTGATGGGCGTGTTGGACGGCTTGACAAACCGTGACAAACAGCTGAAGTCGTTCTTCAGTCGTCAAATTCGCTTCATCACAATACTTGGTGATCCGGACACCACGTACCAATTCCATGACAAAATAGGGACGCCCCGAATCCGTTGCACCGGCGTCGAGGACGCGGGCAATGTTGGGATGATCCATCATCGCCAGGGCTTGGCGCTCTGCTTCGAAACGCGCGATGACTTCGCGCGTGTCCATTCCCGGTTTGATGATTTTTAACGCCACCTTGCGCTGGACGGGCTGCTGTTGCTCGGCCATGTAGACGACGCCAAATCCGCCTTTGCCGATTTCTTGAAGCAACTTATAGGGGCCGATGACTTCGCCTGGTTTCTCGCGCGGCGCCTCGAACTGCACGGTTGGCGAATCACGTTCCCCTTGTTCGCGAAATGTGCCCAACTCAGCATGAGCATTTAACAAATCTTCGACACGGGCACGCAACTCGGCATCACTTCCACAGGCTCCGTTGAGATACGCCCGCCATTCGTTGGGAGCATATTCTTCAACAGCTTTCAGAAAGATTGATTTCGCGCGCTCTGCGACCTCGGACATTCGGTGCTGCCTCTTCGCAGGACATCTTCAATTGCATTCAGTACTACATGTATACAGTGCGACAAATGGGCCTTGGATTTCTGAATCCGGGACGAAGAATTGGCTACTTTTGCCCGGACGTTAGTTCGCAGTGCAGCCATGCGCGAGCGTAAGTCCAATGTCTGTATGCGGTTGAGGTGGAAATTCCTATGGCTTCGCCCGCCTGTTCAACGGACAATCCTGCAAAATACCGCAGTTTCACCAGCTCAGCGGCCATCTGGTCCTCTTCAGACAGCACAGAGATGGCGTCGTCGAGGGCTAGCAATTCTCCGGGGTCGATTTGCGTCGCCAAATCGACATGATCCAACTGGTTCCGCCTGAATTCCCCGCCATGCCGGATGCGGCCTTTGCGGCGTGCATTCTCGATTAGGATCCGTCGCATGGCTTCGGCTGCAGCCGCGAAGAAATGTCCGCGGCTGTTCCAATGTTGGGATTGTTCGACATCGACCAGGCGGATGTAGGCCTCATGGACCAAAGCCGTGGCCTGCAACGTTAAGCCGGGATTTTCATGAGTGAGCTTTTGCGCAGCCAGTTTGCGTAGCT
>JANQRQ010000153.1 GCA_028284485.1 Planctomycetaceae bacterium
CGGCGGAATATTTCCCGTACGATTGGCGGCGGCCCCGCGAGATGTCTCCAGCAGTCGGGACAACCTCTCAGGTCCGAAGGTGAAGTTTCTCGACCACCCCATTTTTCAAATCTTCCTCGGGCGCGACAACTTGTGGGTCGAGCTACTGGATGTTTACCGATTCTTCCCCGTTGCCGGCGACTGGGAATGGGATGATCAGAAGCGTAAAGATGCGGTCAAAACGATAGCCACGCTGCAGGATGGGCAACCGTTGGTTCTGACACACGAATTTGGCAGCGGTCAGGTCGTCACCTGCCTGACCAGTTGCGGTCCCGTGTGGAATAATTTTGCGCGGATCCCGAGTTTTGTCGTATTTCAGTTGGAATTGCAGAAGTTTATTGCCCATTCCAAGGGGATTCCGGCTGCACGAATCGTCGGCGAACCGATTCAGGAGCAGTTGGATGCCGCCCGTTATTCGGAAATCGTCGAAGTGACCGCTCCAGAACAGACCGGAGATCGAGTTGTCAGCTTGCAAGCATCGCCTCTACAGCAAGAGCAAGCCGACGCGAACAATGCATCCCCTGAAGCGAGGCAGCAGCGTGTCTTTCTGTCTGCTGAGTATGCCGACACGGACACGCCTGGGGTTTATCGAATGCGATTGCACGACCACAACCAGGAACTCGAAGAGCGATGGTTCGCCTATAATATGCCGATCGAGGAAAGCGAATTGAAGTTGGCGACAACGCAGCAGATTCTCCGCCAGGTGGGTGAAGATACAGAAATCCAAATCCAGGAAGCCGGAAGTTTTCAATGGATTGCCGGGAGAGATGCACGCCAAGACGTGCGCTCCTGGCTCTTGGCATTATTAGTGGTATTGCTCATCTGCGAACAACTGCTCGCGTACAAAATGAGTTACCATCCCGAAGTGGTGGGCGCACCTTCATGAGTTGGGCAATGTGGGAACAATTCGCCGGGGGGCTTTTGGCAGCCGACAGCACGTCGCTTGTCATGACCCCCGAGTACGACTTTCCGATGCATGCCTGGCAGTGGGTGCTGTATGGCGGTGGCTTTGTCGCCGCGTTCGCAGTCACGATTTATTTCTACCTGCGAGATTCGAAGGAGCTGTCGAGGTTCTGGCGAGCGTGGTTGCTCGTATTGCGGCTTTCCGTTTTGGCGGCGCTCGTGGTCATTGCGATCAATCCGCGACAGAGGACCCAGAAGGTTTCGTATCGCCCGTCGCGGGTGGCTGTGTTAGTGGACACCTCGCTGTCGATGCGCTATCCGGAACGAATGCCCCAGCAGGATTCCGAAGTCGTTGCATCGCGAACAGAAGCCGTTCAGGAGTTGTTAACGCAATCGACGCTGATCGAGGAGTTACGAGAAAAACACGACGTCAGTTTGTATACGTTCGATTCACAACTTGAGGGGCCGCATCAAGTCTTCCGCCGCGATTTTCGGACGGAATCGAATGCGGAATCGACAACCGGAATTGAATCCGATCCAAGCGGAGAGAAGTCACTCGACTGGGACGAGGTGCTCCGGGCCCGAGGATTGGAAACAAGATTGGGCGAAACAGTACTCAATTTGGTTCGGCAGCTTGGCGGCAAGACACTTTCCGGAATCGTTTTGCTCAGCGACGGTGCAGCCAATTCCGGAATCGACCCCGATTCGGCTGCCAACGCGGCTCGCGCCGCCAACGCCCGGATTCTGACCGTCGGCGTGGGCAGTGTCGAGCAACCGGTCAACCTGCAGCTGGCGAGTTTGCAGGCGCCGACCGATGTCTTCGTGGGAGATCAGTACGAGATATCAGCATTTGTACGAAGCCAGGGCCTGGAAGGCCGCAATGCCATTGTTGAACTTCAGATGCGTGCAGAAGGAGAAGAACTGGCGCCGGCGATTGTGGCCAGCGAAGAAATTTTGCTCGCCAAGGATGGGCTTCCAACGGAAGTGAAATTCCGGCGTGATCCGGTGGATACGGGAAGCGTGGAATACTTCGTGGAAGTTAAGACTCCGGATCAGATTCGAGAATTAAGCATGGACGATAATCGAAGCCGCAAGACGATTCATGTGATCGATCGCAAACTGCGAGTTCTACTCATCGCCGGCGGCCCGATGCGCGACTATCGGTTTGTAAGAAATATGCTTTACCGCCACTCGGCGGTCGAGGTTGACATCTGGTTGCAATCGGCGGACCGTGGAGCGGCCATCAGTCAGGAATCGGACCGCCTGTTGATGCGTTTTCCTGAGAAGCGGGAAGACTTCTTCAACTACGATGTCGTAGTGGCGTTCGATCCCGATTGGCAGAACTTTCCGCCGAATAGCGTCGAAATGCTGGCGGAATGGGTCTATCGTGATTCCGGCGGTGTGATTCTGGTGGCAGGCGAAGTCAACACGCCCAAGCTGGCCAGTGCTGCCGGGGAAATGGAACCCATACTGGATTTGTACCCGGTGGTTTTGAACTCCTATCTGTTGGATTTGCAGTTCCAGGACAAAGCGGAGCAAGCGTGGCCGATTGAATTTACACGCGATGGCAGCAACGCCGGTTTTCTTCAACTCGCAGACGATCCGCTGCATTCGACGGAAACCTGGGAGCGTTTTGGTGGGGTCTATCGGTGTTACCCGACCGGCGGATCGAAGGCCGGCGCGACGATTTTTGCCAATTTTACCGACCCGCGCACGCAGACCGAGCACGGACAGCCCATCTTGATTGCGTCGCAGTTCTATGGGAGTGGAAGAATCCTGTACATCGGGACCGGCGAATTGTGGCGATTGCGATCAATCGACGAAGAGTACTACGACCGATTCTGGACGAAAGCGGTGCGCGATGTCGGGCAGTCACGACTCAAGCGCGGAACGAATCGCGGCACATTGCTGATGGAACGAAACCAGTACGTACTGGGACAGACCGTGCGAGTTCGTGGACAATTGCGTGATCCGCAGTTTAACGACCTCACGGAAGAGACTGCCAAAATGGAAGTGTATGATCCGACGGGTAAACCGATGATTCCCGCTCGAGTTCTTACAGCCGATCCGAATCGGACGGGACAATACGTCGGTGACTTTCGTGTCAGCCAGACCGGTGTTTATAAAATCGTACTACCGATTCCTGATTCGAGTGATGAGCTTATCGAAAAGATTGATGTGACGCTGCCGAATCTGGAATCTGATCAATCACGGCAAAACATCCAGCTCTTGCGAAAACTGGCCGAAGATTCGCAGGGAACATATTTTCCCCTTGAGTTAGCAGCGAAAGAAATTCCAGGACGATTACCAAATCGAGGTGAAGAATATTTGGTGGACGAGCGGCTACGGACACTGTGGGACCGGCAATGGGTCATGTTACTCCTTGTCGCATTTCTATCGACAGAATGGTTGACCCGCAAACTATTGAAGCTTGCGTAGTCCGCGTGGCAGCAATTTGCGAAGCAATTTGGCGACCGAGGTACCCAACGAAACTGGATTGACTCAAACCAACATCGCCAAGAATGAGAGAAGATTACTAAAATGGGAACGGTATCCAACGGCATGTCGACAGATCTGCCGACGGTGAAATTCCTTGGCCTTTGAGTATTGTCATGTCAACGGTAACAGCAGAACAGAATCGACCGATCCGGCCCGAGATTCGAAATCTCTTGGGAGGATTGCAGCAGCGAATACGGCGCTATTTGCTCATACAAGGGTTTGCGTCGGCTTTGGTTCTGTTGGGAGCGTTCTTTTGGCTCAGTTTGTCACTTGATTGGCTTTATTTTCAAATCAATCACTTAGAACTGCCTCGTTGGTTTCGCGCCGGAATCGTGGTCGCATTTCTTGGAATTGTGGCCATGATTTTCACGATGTGGTCAATGACGCGATTGCTGCGCCGATTTCGATTGAAGGCGTTGGCGTTAGTTCTGGAAAAAAGGTTTCCAGAACTCAACGATCGGCTGCTGACGGCTGTCGAACTGAGCAAGTCAGATTCTGTTCAGGAGAGTTCGTTGACTCGCGCGATGCGCGACAGAACGATCGATGACGTCATCAAGATGACAACGCGGCTTGATCTCGATCAGGTTTTCGAGCACACGCCGTTGCGTCGTGTCATAGCGATGGCGGCTTTGATCGTCGCTTCGATTGGTGGTTTGGCCTTCGCCAATCAGGACGCCATTGGTCGTTGGAGAGATGGCTACATCAGTTTGAAGGACGAGTATTGGCATCGAGAAAACGGGCTGACTGTCAAAATCGTGGCCCAGCCGGGTGATCGAATACGAGGGTTTGTTGATGGCCGATATCTTCACCCGCGTGGTGGCGATTTGTCGCTCTTGATTGATGTCCCCCCGGACAAGATTCCCCCTGACCGCGTCCGTGTGGACTATCGATTTGTTTCGAGCGGTGCATACGGCCGCGCGAATTGTGCCCGAATCGGGGATCGAGAATTTCGGCATTCGTTCGGGACACTTTCGGAAGAGATCGAGCTTTGGATCACCGGAGGCGACTTCACAAATCGGGAACCGTACAAAGTCGTCGTTGTGTCGCCGCCTCAGATCGATCAGGTCGTGCTCGATTGCGAATACCCAAAGTATATGTCCGAACTTGTTGAGTCCGGGGGTGGTGCGCAGTTCCGCGATCAGATCACAGTGCTAGGCTCTCAGGTTTCATTGCCGGCTGAAACGAAATTCGTTTTGCGGGCCCAACTCAACAAGCCATTAGTGTCGGCGCGACTGGTTACGAATCATTTCGAATTGCAAATCGGTTCCGTCACAGCTTGGTCTGAAGATACCGTTTCCGGCCAACTGACGGGCGAGTCACGGCGAGACACGGCTGCCGCGAATTCAGCAGTGCTGATACTCCGTTCGACGGAGGAAAACTCCCTGTTGTCCGACGAGCGGCGAGACTTGGGAATAACTTCATACCTTTCCTCAGATGGGCAGTCGCTATCCATCCCGTTTGTTTTGTCGCATGGACTTTCGGAAAACTCGACGCAACGCATCGAGGAATCGGTCTCGCCCCACGGCCCGATGTTGCAACTCAAGCCCGATTCGTTGCTTCGCATTTATCTCGAAGACATCGACGAGATTATTAGTCTCGAACCTGCTCGCCTGACGATCAATGGTATTGCCGATCAAGCGCCGACGATCGATACGCAACTGACCGGTATTGGGAGTTCGATCACACGCAAGGCGGTGATTCCCGTTGCCGGCACTGTTACCGACGATTATGGCCTGAAAGAGGTTGGCTTTGAATTCACCGTCAACGATGCAGAGAGTTGGCAAATGGCAGAATTCGGATCACCACCGCGTGGCTACCCACGCGAGTTTAAGCTGCAACGCAGTGCGGAGTGGCAATTCGAACGATTCGCTGTGCTGCCTCTTGAGCTGACGGTTGGTCAGAAGTTGACCTTGGCAGTCGTCGCAGAAGATGGTGACGTTATCAATGGTCCGCACCGAGCCAGGGGGCAACGTTATTCGTTCCAAATCGTCAGTGATGAAGAATTGTTGTCGTATTTGCATCGGAAGGAACTCAACCTGCGGCAACAAGTGGAGCAAATCATTGCAGAACTGAACGAAACGCGGGCCGATTTGATTTTGCATCGGAAGCGGTCCGAAGAAAGACTCGCATTGCTCGAAGGCACGCAAAGTGACGAAAACGATGAACTGATCCGACAAGCCGATGCGGCGATTTCTGCCTGTGCCGAACGGTCGTTGCACGCACTTCGCAAGAATGCCAACGAAACGACTGCCGTGAAAGAATCGTTTTGGGAAATTCGCAATGAGCTTCTCAACAATTCCATTCATACCCCGCAAGTGTTGGAGCGGCTGGAGAATCGAATTGTCGAACCGCTGCAGCTGATTGTGGACGAAGATTTCGATCGCGCGGACAACGATTTGGCCTTGTTCCGATTGGCGAATGAGAATGGTGAAAATCCGATTGCTCAGATCGACCAAAGCGTTGCTGATATGTCGACTGTCATTGAGAGAATGGAGCGAGTCCTTTTGGAGATGCGAAAACTCGAAACCTTTCAGGAAGCCATGGAACTGCTGAAAGGGATTATAGACCGTCAAAAGGAAGTTTCGGAACGCACAAAGACCGAGAGAAAACGCAAACTGATTGAAGGTTTGAAAGGGCTGGGTTTCGATGAGTGACAGCAGACCCAGCACGAGACCAGCGACCACTGAACAACTCTTGCCGGATCAATGCCGAACTGTTCGCGACCGCGGCGAAGTTTGAGAAACCGAGGTAGAGTCATGAATTTCTCGTTTCGATATTCGGTTTGTGTCGGAATCGTCATCGCTGCAGTCCTATTGGGGCTGAGTAGCCGGTTAAACGCACAAGACTCGGGGACGACGGAAAACTCTGTCCCGAATTCCTCCGAGTCGGAAGTTGCACAGCCGCTGACAGTCGATCAAGAAGCCGTCTCGATCCGATTTCGAAATTTCGAAAAAACTCTGCTGCAAATGGCCGAGTATATGCGCAAGACGGATCCGGACCGTGCCGACCTTTTGATTCGCGCGATCGGACGCAGCAAAGAAGACCGCCTGGCCGAGCAGATGGACCGAATTGTCGTGCTTCTGTCGTCAGAGCAATTGGGCGATGCCGTTGAGCGGCAGGAACAGTTGATTGAGCAACTTGGTTCGTTGTTGGGGTTGCTTCAAAGTGAAGACCGGCTGAGCGATCTCGAAAAGGAAATGCAGCGGCTTAAAGAGTTGGTCAAACAAATCAATCGGTTAATTGGGCGCGAGAAGGACTTGCGGGTCGGCACTGAAAGAGGCGAAAGCAGCGACCGATTAACCGAAAGGCAAGCCAAACTGGCCGAAGAAACGGGTGATTTGATTGACGAAATCGATTCTCAAGACGCCGAGCGTGAATCGTCGAGCAGCTCGCAAAACGGCGAATCGAGCCAAGGTCAGCAAAGTGGAACGGAATCAGAGTCGAGCGAATCGTCTTCCGATGACGATGGCGAGCAGTCTTCGGACGACAGCGAATCGGAGGACGGAAAGCCGCGTGACGGAAGTGAAGATCAAGAGTCAAACGGGGAGTCCCAAGATAGCGAATCGCAAGACAGTGAATCCCAAGACAGCGAATCTTCTGCCGATGGGCAGGGATCGCAGTCTTCGGAAAGTTCAGAATCTTCCGAGTCGCAATCAAGCGAGTCGCAGGAAAGCCAATCACAGCAAGGTCAATCACAATCCAGCCAGTCGCAACAGGGGGAATCGGAGAGCCAAGAATCATCGTCGGAACCATCTCCCCCACAAGACAGTTCCCAGCAAACTCCGGGGCGGGAGGAACTTGAACAGTCCAAACGCGAAATGGAGCGCGCTATCAAGGAGTTGGAAAAAGAAGCACGCGACGAGGCTTCGGAACACCAGGACGCGGCGATCGCTAAACTTCGCGCCGCCAAGGAAAAACTGGAAGAGATCCTTCGGCAGTTGCGAGAGGAAGAGCGCAAACTGATGTTAGCGTCGCTGGAGGCACGATTTCAAAAAATGTTAACCATGCAATTGCTGGTTTACGATGAGACTTTGCGACTCGACAAAGTGCCGGAACAAGAAAGAGAAAGCCTTCATACAAGCCGGTCCATCAAACTGTCACGTGATGAGAAAGAAATTGAAATTGAGGCGGCCAAGGCGTTAAGCCTGCTTCGCGAGGAAGGCTCGTCGGTTGCATTTCCACAGGCCGTAGAACAGATGCAGGAAGATATGCGTTTCGTGACGCAGTACCTCGAACGAGGACGTGTCGATGTTCTGACTCAGGACATCGAGAGGGACATTATCGAAGCGCTCAATGAAATGATTGAGGCCATGCAAATGGAAATGGAGAAGCAAAACGATCAACAGCAACAGCAGCAACAGCAACAACAGGGAGAGCCGCAAGACGATCCGCTTGTCGCGCAGCTTGCGGAACTCAAAATGTTGCGGTCCTTGCAATTGCGAGTGAATCGTCGAACCAAGCGACTCGGGCAGCTATTTGAGGGAGAGCAGGCCCTTGACGAGAACGTCGTGGAACAGCTGCAGCAGTTGGCCGATCGGCAGAGCAGGATTCAACAGGCCACGTACGACCTGGTCACGGG
The DNA here is from genome assembly GCA_028284485.1 of Planctomycetaceae bacterium. GTDB lineage: Bacteria > Planctomycetota > Planctomycetia > Planctomycetales > Planctomycetaceae > JANQRQ01. The sequence goes on from JANQRQ010000153.1 coordinate 8,021, forward strand.
GCGAAATCAATGATCGTGATCGAGGGCAATGCGCTATGCGACGTTGTGGAAAAGGCGAAGGGGTAATGATGTGAGAAATTGGTCGGCAAGAACAAGTCGGAAAGCCCGAACGTGCTTGCGTTTGACCCGATGTCCTCGGGGCCGGCGCAACGCATTACGAGGATTCGAAATTGCCGCGAGGAGAGAATCGGAATGAGCGAGCTGCATTACCGCTGGTTACACGCTGCTGCGACCACCGTTTTGCTCACGGTTACTGCAGGTGCAGCCGATAAATTTCACGCGGTCCCAACGCATGAGGATGTCCGTTCGCAAACGATGGGTTGGATAACGGAAAGGAACGTCACCGATGCGAGCGTGTTAGGCGCAGTTGACGCCATTTGGTCCGACGTTGGCGATCCAGTGTCGCCGAGCGATTTGCTCGATTCTGTCGTCGAATCGTTTGCCGCGGTTGACGAGGATGTTGCCGATTTCGTTGCCGAATGCGCGTTACCAGCACAGGCCTTGGTTCCACCATCATTCCAGTTCGACGAAGAGTCTCATCCGAGTGAATTCTTGTTGGCGAATTTGCGTTTCTTTTACGGCAAACACTTATGTCTGCGGAGTATGTACGAAGAAGCGTACGAAGTTTTTTTGAAAGTACGAATCGAAGCGATGATTGATCCGGCAAGTTACTTGTTCTACCGGGCAGTTTGCGAGCATCAACTGCTCAAACGCGATGAGGGACTCGAGACAATTGACGAATTGCTGACCAATACCGAAGACATCCCGAGCCGCTATCGTACGGTTGCTACGCTCATGCAGCACGATCTGGAATCATTGAAGCCGGAGTCGCTTGATGAGATTTCTCGGAAAATGTCGGATGTCGAGCGACGGTTGCAACTCGGGCGCGGCGGACAAAAAGTTCAGCGCGTCGAAGAAGAAATCATCGCCGGTCTCGATGAAATCATTGAAAAGATCGAGCAGCAGCAGGGGCAAAGCAGCAGCAGTAACTCCGGACAAGGGGGAAATCAAAACAACCCGTCGAATCCCGCGCAGGACAGTACCATCAAGGGAGAGACTGCGCCTGGAGAGGTCGATGAGTCGGATATCGGGAGTCAACAGGGTTGGGGAGCGTTGCCTCCAAAGGACCAGGCTCGGGCCAAGAATGAGATTAACAGAAATTACCCTGCACATTATCAAGACGCCATTGAACAGTATTTGAAAAAACTGGCAAAGCGTCGCAGTTCGAGTCCAGGAAATTAGGTGCAATGAATTCGTTGCCGCTTCTCTTGCTGATTTCCTTCGCCGGAAACGATACCGTTGCTGTCGAAACTCTCAACGGCGATCGTCATTCGGGGCAGTTGTCGGAAATTTCGGATTCCGAGGTGAAATTCATCGTCGATGGCCGCCAGGAATCGATCCCGATCAGGGAAATGATGCAAGTTCGTTTTGTCGACTCGGAGGTTCGGACTTTAGAGCCGCCCCAACAAACGAGCGTTCAACTTCGCGATCAATCTCGTGTCAGCGCGTCTGCGGTGTCGATCGAAAAAGGCAGCGCCAGGCTTGTCTCCCCTTTGCTGGGCAGTATCAGTCTTCCCTCTGAAGAAGTTGTCAGTTTGCGGTTTGCGAAGTTGGATTCCGCCATTCAAAAACCTTGGGCAGAACTCACCCAGCGGGAACGGACACGCGATTCCCTGGTGGTACGCAAGTCCGATGTCTTGGATCATCTCGACGGTGTGATTGGTGATATCGACGAAAAATCGGTTCGATTCTTGATTGACTCGGAAGAAATCCCGCTGCAGCGCAGCAAGGTTTTTGGGCTGATTTTCGCCCGGCGCAAATCATCAGCCAACGAGTCCGTCGCCCGAGTCGAATTAGTCAATTCCGACGTCGTTCGATTTCAAACTTTGACTTGGAGCGGCAACGAGTTTTCAGGGACATTGGTGGGCGGTTCAAGAGTGAAGTTCTCCAGCGAGGTTGCATCGTTGGTCGATTTCAGCGCCGGAAAGGTGGCATTCCTTTCACAGCTGGAACCGCGTGAAGTGAGTTATACTCCCTATTTCGATTACACGTTCGAGTATATTCGGGACAAAAACCGTGATGGAGGCCCGTTGCGCCTGGGCAAACAATCATTTTCGCGTGGCTTAAACATTCATTCACGTACTCAGCTTCGTTATCGACTCGCCAAACAATACCGCCGGTTTCAAACCGTCGTGGGCATTGACGAACTTGTTGCCCCTCGTGGTGATGTCCATCTTGTTATTAAGGGTGACGAACAGACTTTGTTTGACGCCGACATTAGTGGTCTCGACGAACCACAGCGTCTCGATCTCGATGTTTCTGATGTCCTCGATCTGGAGATTCTGGTCGACTTCGGTCGGGATCACCTCGACATATCCGATCACCTGAACCTGGCCGATGCCAAACTCATTAAGTAAAGGCCTAGTCGCAGCAATTCTCATGAATGCATACTCGAAACTGACTTCCGCGAACGCATTCGTCCGGCCGCTTCGACGCGACATCGGACTGATGTTGATTTCAGTTGTCGTCGGACTGTCGGCATCCGCTCGCGCCGTGGCGGTCGACCCGGCAGTCGTCGCCGCAGAACAGCGCCGAGTCGAGGTTGTAAGCAAAGCCTCGGAGGCAGTCGTTGCGATTTTCGGCAGCACGGCACAGGGCGGGGGCTCGGGAGTACTCATTTCGAAAGATGGCTACGCTTTGTCGAACTTTCATGTGACGAGTTCGGCAGGCGATTTCATGAAATGCGGCCTTAATGACGGCGTTTTGTACGATGCCGTCATTGTGGGAATCGATCCGACGGGTGATGTGGCACTTTTGAAGTTGTTAGGACGAGACGATTTCCCTCATGCAACCTTCGGTGACAGCGACAATGTTGAAATTGGCGATTGGGTCTACGCCATGGGGAATCCGTTCCTGCTGGCCACCGATTTTCAGCCGACTGTGACATACGGAATTGTCAGCGGAGTTCATCGATACCAATACCCAGCCGGAACATTTCTGGAATATACCGATTGCATCCAAGTCGATGCTTCGATAAATCCGGGCAACTCGGGGGGGCCATTGTTCAACGCAGTTGGCGAGTTGGTCGGAATCAACGGTCGTGGTTCGTTTGAGAAACGTGGGCGAGTGAATTCCGGTGCCGGGTATGCCATCTCGATTAATCAGATCAAAAATTTTTCGGACCATTTGCGAAGTGGACGCGTTGTGGATCATGCCACACTTGGTGCCACGGTTTCCAGCCGCAGTGATGGTGCTGTTATCGTTGACAACATCCTCGAAGAAGCGGAAGTGTTCCGAAGAGGCTTGCGCGAAGGTGATGAGCTCGTTTCTTTTGCGGGTCGAACAATTCGTAGCGTCAATCAGTTTAAGAATATTCTGGGAATCTATCCGAAAGGCTGGAAGCTTCCCTTGGTTTATCGTCGCGGAGACGAACGGCGTGAGATCTTTGTGCGCCTGAGAGCCCTTCATCGTGAGTCAGAAATGAACCCACGCATGATGGGGGCACCGATACCTGGAGAACCGCGTGAGCGACCGAGACGACGAGACAATCCGGATCGCGACGATGGGGACCAAGAGGAACAGCCTCAACCTGTACCGGATTCGCCTCGAGAATCCTCAGAAGATACCCCGGAAAAATATCAACACATGCTGGAAGTAAGGAGTGGTTACGCCAACGCCTACTTCAACAAAGTCGAATTGGATCGCACCATGTCCGGTCTTAGTCGACTGGGCGACTTCAGGCAGTTCACGGGGACTTGGCGGCTCCGCGGTAGTGGAACGGGGCTAGGCGTTGCTGCAAGCGAAGGTTTTGAATTGACGGTGTCTGAATCTGGAATCGGCCTGGAATGGGGAGCTCGGCTGTTCGTACAGCCGCTTGACGGGTCGGAGTTATTGGACGAGCCACCCGGGACTGGCGGTTTACTGCTGGCGATCTCGCATTTGCAGAAGATGCTGGTCCTCGGGAAAACGGGATTTACGGAGTACTTTTATCTCGGCAGCGAGCCGCTGGATGGTCATGGTGCCCGTGTCGACGTCATTGTGACGGAACTCGAGGGTGTGAATAGTTTTTGGTATTTCCAGAAAGATTCGGGTGCGTTCGTCGGATTCGACACGACGCTCGGCGAGAATGCGGATCGATGTGAGGTACGATTTGGCGAATTCAGGACAATCGACGGGCGGATGTTTCCTGTCAATTGGATGATTCGGCACGCAGACGACACTGTTGCAGTTTTTGCAATTCAGGAATTGGAGATGCTTGCCGCTGGGACTGGGTCGTAAACGCTGTGTTTTCGTCTTCGCAGCCGGCGATTTGTGATTGATGAACTGACGATGGAAGACATGAGATCAGGCCACCACGATTTCGTTGATGAGTTTCGACCGACAAGCCGGGCTTGTTGGATCGTTGCGATATCGATTCTATTTTGGTTGCCCGTCCGAGGTGAGGCGCAGTCTTCGAGTGATGCAATCAACGATGTATTGCCGCGTGTCGTCAAAATCTATGGGGCAGGGGGCTTGCGCAATCTCGAAGCCTACGGAACCGGCTTCCTCGTGTCACCAGAGGGACATATCGCCACGGTTTGGAGCCATGTGCTCGATAACTTCGCAGTCACCGTCGTTTTGAATGACGGCCGCAGATTCGAGGCATCAGTCCTCGGATTCGAACCACAACTTGATTTGGCCGTTCTTAAATTAGACGAAGAAAACTTGGAGCTGCCGTATTTTGACGTCAACAATTCAATAACTGCTGGACCTGGTTCGTTCGTGCTGGGATTTAGCAACATGTTTAACGTTGCTGCCGGTGATGAACCGGTGTCGGTCATTCACGGAGTGATCGCGGCGAAGACCGAGTTGATTACTCGTCGTGGAACTTACGAATCACCCTACGACGGAGAGGTATACATTGTCGATGCTGCCACGAACAATTCCGGGGCGGCGGGTGGTGTGCTGACAACGCGCGACGGCCAATTGCTGGGCATGATAGGCAAAGAATTGCGAAATGCCGGAAGTAATACCTGGGTTAACTACGCCGTGCCGATCCAGGAATTGGGTCATGCGATTGAACAGATTATTAGCGGGCAATTCGACAACGAGCCCACGGAAGACCCCGCGACGTCTGAAGACTCGTTGCAAGTCTCCCCATTGAACTTCGGTTTGGTTTTGATTCCCGATGTTATTAATCGTACTCCGGCCTACATCGAAGCGGTGCTCCCCAAGTCTCCAGCTGCGCGTGCGGGAATTCAACCGGATGATCTTGTGTTATTCGTCAACGATGAATTGGTCGATTCCTGTCGAAGCTTTCGACAAGAATTGTCACGTTTAGAGCTGGGTGACGAACTTCGGCTTGTCCTTCGCCGCGGGGAGCAATTGATTACAGTGGAACTACCGATCGAACAGCAGGCGAACGTGCCATGAGTTATCGATACTGGAAACGATCGTCACGATGCCGTATTGGGGGCGACCGAACGAGACCGTCGCTGAGTATTGGTATTGGCCAAGTCGCACGGTTCCTGGTTCTCGTCCTAGCGGCGGGAATGCTTGCTGGAAACTGCCCTGTGGTTGAAGCTCAAGATTCGGAGCCGAATCTCGAGTCGCTGGAAGAACGGGCGTTTAAAGAGGCTGCGGCATTGGTCGCACCTTCAGTCGTCAGAATCGAGACTGTTGGGGGATTGGACCGTGTGGGAAATGTCCTGACGGGGACGGCGGCGACGACGGGTGTGATCGTGTCGAGCGATGGAGAGATCATCACCAGTTCATTCAATTTCGTTTCAGACCCCGCGTCGATTCTGGTGACATTGATGGATGGGCGTCGCTTTCCCGCCCGAATTGTTTCCAACGATCGCTCGAAAATGCTGACCTTGTTGAAGGTTGAGGCAAATGGGTTGCGCCCGGCCATTGCAGCGCGAACCTCATCCTTCCGCGTTGGCCAATGGTCGATAGCAATGGGGCGGACATACGACTTCAAAACTCCCAATGTTTCCGTTGGCATCGTCAGCGCCCTGCACCGCATTTGGGGAAAGGCCGTTCAGACGGATGCCAAGGTGTCTCCAGTCAATTATGGAGGCCCTCTCGTCGACATACATGGGCGCGTCATCGGTGTGCTCGTACCGTTGTCTCCCGATAAAGACGACGAAACGGCTGGTGTTGAATGGTATGACTCCGGCATTGGGTTTGCCATTCCCCTACAAGATGTCTACGAGACGCTCGACCGGTTACGGACAGGGGAAGACCTCCATCCGGGGCTATTGGGGATTACTTTCCGTGTGGCGAGCCGTTACTCCGGTCAGCCGACGATCGACCGTGTTCGTTACAATTCCCCCGCCGGCGACGCGGGACTCCAATCGGATGATATACTCAAGGAACTGGACGGAAAACCTGTATCGCGGCTTGCGCAAGCTCGTCAGATCCTGGGAACCAAATACGCCGGCGAATCGGTGAAAGTCTCGGTCCAACGAGGTGAGGAAACTGTTGGTGCCGAGGTGACGCTCGTGGCCAAGCTGGAACCGTATGAACCTGCGTTTCTCGGGGTTCTTCCGGCTCGATTCCCGGACGATGATCCCCAATCGCCACCAGGAGTTCGCTTGCGCTATGTGTTTGACCAGGGGCCGGCTGCCGAGGCGGGTCTGTCCGCTGACGATCGCATCGTGAAGTTCAACGGCGATGACGTCGAGGACGAGACATCGTTACTCGACATGGTCGGTCGATTGCGGCCTGGTGATTCTGCCATCGTAGATTTTCAGCGTAACGATGAACCAATGCAGGCGAATTTGACATTGGCCGAGGTTCCCGAAGAGATTCTAGGTCGTCTCAAGACGTCACCAATCCCGTCTGCGGGAACGGCTGAAGACCAAGACGAACCGCAACCAACCGGTCGAATCACTGACAAGCTCGCTGGATTCGAACAGAGTTACTGGGCCTATGTTCCGGATGATTACAATCCGCGATACGAGTACGGCCTGATGGTATGGGTCCACCCGGGTGGTGACACATTGGAAGGAACGATTTACAAATCATTTCGAGAGGTTTGTGATAGCCGTGGCATCATTCTCGTTGCGCCAAAAGCACAAAAGGTCAACGGTTGGACCGCCGAGGAAGGGGAGTTTGTCCGGTCGCTCGTCGAAGTATTTGAGTCGAGGTATAACATCGATGCGAATCGTGTATTCCTTCATGGATTTGCCAGTGGCGCCCAATTCTCGTACCAGTTGGCCTTCAAGTACCGTGAACTTTTCCGTGGAGTTGTTGGAATCGCAGCACCACCATTGGTGCGGCCACCAGAGAACCTTCCACAATTTCGACTGCAGATCCTTATGATGTGTGGCGATAAGGACAACTTGTTCCCGCTTGTGGAACGAACAACCGCTGGATTGAGAAGCATGAAATTCCCTGTGAGCTTTGTTCGGATTCCTGGTCACGGGCACCAATACCCAGGTGCGGAACAGGTTGAACAGATTGGGATTTGGGCGGATCAGCTGGATCGCATCTAGGGCAACCGACTTCTTATCATGTTTGGAAATCGATTGTGAGAAGCGGCAAGAATTACATTGGGCGTGACAGCTTCGGCCCATTGTCAGCGATTCGAACCGGAGACGTGGGGCTGCGATGTATTCGTGCATAGCGCATTCGTCACGCTGTAGTCCACGTGTATGATTGTTCGATCGAACTGAGTCTCGAATACCAGGCCCTGATGCGTAACTGCAGAGAACGAGAACTCATGGAATGAGCTGCTGGCTAGCGAGCCTACGGAAATGACAGAAATGGATTTGTGCAAAGGAGTGCCGCGAGTCGCACGGCTGTGATTCGTCAATCAAAAAAAGGCTCACTCAGCTGGTCAATCCTATTGGCCGATCCCTTTTGACAATTTGACAGATTCCGGCCAACGATGCTTAGACGACGACGTTGTGACTACGGCCGTTGAAGCAGGACGCGAGATTAGAGGATTTGGTCGATAGAATGACGAATTCGGACTACGTCGAGGCGATCGTTCTGGGAATCGTACAAGGGATCGCGGAGTTTCTTCCGATCAGCTCGTCTGGGCACTTGGTCATCTTGGGGAATCTGTTTGATCGTTGGGTCGGGCCCGCGGGAACATCAGGAAATGACCCCATGCAGCTGAACGTCGCTCTGCATTTTGGCACGTTGCTTTCGATTTTGTATGTTTATCGGACCGATTTGATCGATCTTTTACGCCGCCCACGGGTTTGCGTTGCGATCGTCGTGGCATCGATTCCTGCCGGAATCATTGGGGTTGTCTGGGGCGATGCCATCGAGTCGGCATTTGAGACCCCGATTGTCGCTGGCGCTGGATTGTTGGTCACATCCTTGCTGCTTTTCGTGGGGCAGAGGTTTGAATCTGGCAACGATGATCTCGACGACATTTCCCAATGGACTGCATTCAAGATCGGCCTATTTCAGGCCGCGGCTTTGATTCCCGGGATTTCGCGATCGGGGAGTACGATCGCGGGCGGCTTGTTGTCGGGGCTTAATCGTCATGTTGCGACGACGTTTTCCTTTTTTATCGCGATACCTGTGCTGTTTGGGGCGACTCTTCTGACAGCAATTAAGATTCTCGAAAGCGGTACAGGCCTGACATCGGTAACGCCGCTTTTGGTTGGTGCTTCGGTCTCATGCGCCGTTGGTATTCTCGCGCTGCGGGGGCTGATTCGGGTCGTTGCCGCCAATCGATTGCATTGGTTCGCGATCTATTGCTTTTTCGCCGGTACAATCTCGATTGTCTATTTTTGGCAGGCCTGATGCCTGCGAATCGTGGCGCACAAGAGCAATTTGCTCTGTCCTATACCCGCGGTTCACGTTCTTGATAAAGTCATGACCGCGAGGCAAGGCGGTTGCATGTTCTCTAATAGCACGCTGGTCAGCTCACGATTTGTCGTAGCGGATCAATGTTGAATCGATCGTCTGGATTGGTCTGCGTGACGACCAACAAAGGACGGCGTCCGTTACGAATTCACCCCGGCGACTTCACTAGTTCGCGGTTTTGAAAGCCGACGCGCTATCCAGCATGCGATGATCGCCATTCCAAACAGGCCAAAAACGCTGAAGCGGAAAAAGCTCCACCAAATCGTGCACATTAAAAGTGCAGCAAAGAGTGGATGGCTGGTTATCCAATCCGACAGATCAACTCTTGAAATGTACCGAAAGCCGACGATCGCGGCGAATAATGAAAAGGTAAATAAAACCGCTTTCAGAATCGCCGAGTTTAGTGCAAACAACTGTGCCGGAAGAGGCTGCCCTGAATCATTCTCTAATCGTACTAAAACGCCATTCTCTAACGAAGACAGTCGGGACGACAGAATTGGAAATGCAAATTGCGAAACATGATCGTCCTCAGACAAGAAGACAGATTCTCCGGTCAGCTCTTGTAGTTGACCGATTTCGTCACTGAGGTTCTCGAGTCGCAATTGATCGTGTTCGGTAGGCCCGACAAACGATGGTTCGCCGAACGCGTTCTGCACACTCGATTGGTAGCTCTTTAGCAGTTCCCATCCGAAAGTGGGAATCTGTCGGGAGCTTTCGAATGCCAGTTGGTTCGCGTTAAGCAATCCCTCGAGCAAATCAAGACGTGATTCGTTTGCAGTAACGTTCATTTCTCTATTGCCGAATGCGATAATGAAATCTTCGGGTGGCAAAATTGTGATCATCGACTTGTGAACGGTAATGTCGACCAATGTGGGCAATGGGTAATGAAATTGCGACACGGTGGTATTTCGAGGATCGCCCACAAATGTCCAATGGATGCAAACAGCTTGGATTGGTGAATCGGTTTGGGGAGAAACTGCAATGATGCTCTCATCGTTGATTTCGAAAGGTACTTGAATGCCGTTGACGATCACATTTTTCACTTGCTGTGGCTCTGGAATTGAAATGTGAATCGGTTCATCCGGTGGAGTTACCAATACAAAGGTCGTGCTACCCAGATCGACTCCGTTTGGAGAGAACCAAACGCAAGTATCTGCAAGTGTGGCGATTGACTCATCAACGAATGAGGCGACCAAGAACGCAACGGCCGTTCCGCTAGCAGTTGCTTGAGTAACATTGTAAATGTCGGCCTCTGTCGACGTCGGATGCTCCTCTGAGACAGCCGTGAACCATGCCGGTGGTGTGGTGATGGTTTCCGGTGCGATTTCCGGCGACTGGGGTAAAAGTGCGTTTTGGGGTCGAATGACGAGTTGTGATCGAGCGGGAATGTGCGATAAGCACGTCGCGATCGGGACATCCCATTCGCCTGATGTTGGGAGCGGGACAAGTGTTGTGAACTCGATAATTTCGTGCTCGGAGTTTGCCGCATTTAATGCAATCTCAAAAACAGTGTTGCCGTCATCGTCAGTGGCGGAAGAAAGTATGGAACGATTGTCGATGAATTTAGTTTCCTTGGCGATTTGTTCCGGTAGTTGCAGCGTGACACGTGTGCGATTGCCGGTAACCGCCGGGAAAGCCCAGAATTGCGTAATTCTTGCTCGATCCCGAGAAATCCTCTCCACAACCACAATGGACTCACAATCGGTTCCGTAATCTGCCATGTGAAGAACCGGCGGAGGCAAATTCACATCAAGTGGAAATCGATCGAGAAATACAAATCTGCCATCGCTGAGTTCCCGCGACGCATCCTTCGCGAGCGGTTGCCGTTGCTGCCGATAGCTGATGGCGTCAATAGCGGCAGTCGGCGCGATCAATCTCAATTCTGAATCAACGAGATCGACGTTGTGAAATCCTACCTCCGGCAACTTGACCTCATGATTGTTGGCCGTCGGTAATGTGGCCACGATAGTGAGATTCTGAATTCCGCTCGTCTTGTCTTTCAAATATAGGTCGATCCGGCGCCCTTGTCGCGACCATCGTAGCAGTCTCTCGGCGTCGTTTTCCTCCACAGAGACCGATTCCAAGGTAAGCCGAGGATCCAAGTCGAGTGTGTGGCGAAAAGCGGGCGCTCCACCCTTCGAAACGGCGATGTTTGCAGACAATGTCCACTGAATGCGATTTGATTCGAGCTCACACAATTGACTCATCTGGACCGTTCGTACAGTCGACAATTCTGTGAAACGAAATCGTAGAGAGTCGAGAGGCGACTCGACGTCAAACGCCAATCGTGGTGGTCGTAGCGTTTCGACTTGTTGCCAGTTCTGAAGGAATTCTTCGATCGAAATATTTTCGACGGCACTCGACATTGGGTTGATGAATTCGATTTGGTAACCCGGGGTCGGAGATACTCCAACTTGATACGATCTCAATTTGAGGATGGTTTCGGAATCATCGTCGGTAAACGGCAGCAACGCTGGGACATCGAGGTCATCAGAATCGATGGTCTTGGGATGGGTTAACTCAATATCCAAGCTAAAAGCCGCATTTTGGGGAGACATCAGATTGATGAGAAGCGTCGTGCGTTCGTCCGGCCCGGTACGATTCGACCATTGGCTAACCACCGACCCACTGCAGTTGGTCACGATGGTCCCTTTGGGGAGTTTCCACTTAAGAAAATCGACGCTGCCATCTGTTACCTGCAAATCGACTCGATAGCGGTATTGGAGTCGCGTCGGAAATGCTTCAACAACGCAGGCGACATCGGCATCGGCTTCTGCAATCGATTTCTGTTGTGGCTCTCGGTGCCAGGTAACCTGCAGGTTGGTTATGGGACCCAATGCCGCGGATGCATGCGTCGAATTTGCGTTGATTTCTCCTTTTGCGCCGGGAAACTCTATCGCAGCGACACCTTGGGGGAAACTAAACACGGCTTGACTATCCAGAACTCGTGGGATTTCCATCTGAAAGGCACCAGTCCCGGCGGAAAACTGAATGTCAGGCCTGATGGAAACAACGACCTCAAATTGCCGAGTTTCCGGCCCGCTGGTTTCAGCCGATAAATCGATGAAATAGATTCCGTTCGTTCCCCGGCGAATGCTCGCGGGTTCTCCGTTTACGGCGCATGAAAACGGATTGGCGTGCGCAAGTGATAGCGGGACGGCGACTGTTGACTCACCAGGCAATACAACGATTTCGTATCGTGCCGTCATATTGACGGATGAATAGGTTGGGTGTATCTCTCCCTCGTAAATGGCTGATTGAATGACGTAGCTAGCTGGCTGGATAGTGTCCTTTCGCAGCTCGTTCAATTTCTCTATGAGATCATTTGATGCATAGACGACATTCGAAACCGGACGCAGATTTCGATCGATCGGTACATAAAGGTCGAATACATTTTCATCCGGTTGATTGTTCGTATTCGTGCTCGGGTTTGGGGTAATTCCGTTCGTGAATTCCTGTTGGGCAAGTGCTGAAACGGTCCATAATCCGGACAAGAACAGAGCCGATCCTATTGTGGATGCTCGAGTGACGGAACTTGCTGCATAGGCGACGGTAGACTGTGTTTCTGCATTCCACGAGCCGAGTCGATTCAGGATTTGCAGTGGGCAAAGAATGGCGAAGATTGCCCCAATGAAACAACCACCTAGGATTTCTGCGAAAGCCGGCGGAGCGAATGCCGCGCTAATCGCACAAATGGCAACAGAGTAAACTCCAAATCGTCGTCTTCTCCAGGAGACTATTCGAAGGACAAGTCCCGCGGTAAAGACGCCCAATAAGCACATCCAGGAGAGTGTCGTCGATCGAGTCGTATTGAACAAAACGATACTTGCGGACTTGGGAATTTCGGCCGTCGTTGCGTGAGTCGTTTGCCAATCCGCAAATGGCCCGCCGTCTTGTGGCGCACCAGAATCGGATGATTGGTCAGTTTCTTGATGAAGGCCCAACAGGGAATTCCAGCACTCCCACTTCAATGGATTGAAGATCGATTCCGTTGGGCGGCGACCTAGCGGCCCAAAGATCCGTGTGCGCCAGGAAATCTGACGCCCCGATGTGAGACCGTAGAATTCATCAGAAACCGTTCGAATTTCCCATTCGGGGGAGAGTACAAACTGCCACTCCGTACGTAAGACGGAATGGGAAACGTCAGGCGTGATGATCGGATGTGTATGCTGAAGAAACCCGGTGGCGGCACTAACGGAGTACTCGATTTCAACGCTTTCGGGCGGCGACGGCCCCGCTATGGGAACGACATAGTTCTGGTCGTTTTCTGATGCGATTAAGGGGACACCGTCGACCCGAACACTAATCAGCGATGCCTGCCGACCGAGGCGGAACTCGAAATCATTCACCGTATTTGGTTCTGCAAAATAATACCGAACTTGGTAGAAATCCCGCCAATGTCGGTCCGAATTGAAAATCACGCGAACCGAGGCCGTCGCCGACGTTGTGGGCGAGTCAGGTGAACTGGCATCCAAATTGGTGATGCGCAAAAGTCCCTCTGGCGAATCGTATGTCCAACTAACGCGGTTGGGCAGGGACTTGTTATCGAGACGATCGCGGCGGGGGGACTGCGTTGGCGTTAGGAGTTCTGTCGTGACCTGAGGGTGTGGTATGTCAGACAGCAAGGAGACGTTCCCCTGAAATGAATCCGCACGGGGCACAAACAACAAGGGTTGCAGTTCGCTATCTGTATACGTACGTGTCCTCGCAGCTTGGAGTTCGAACGGGGCATTAGTTGAAGCGGAGAATCTAACTTCCCAAAGCTCCCCGAATTCCGGGAGGTTCCATTCCGCGTGGCGTGCTTTCGAAAGTTTGGTAGCAGCGATCGATGAGACATCACCCGATTGCAATTGCCAATCCAAAGCGGGTCCAGCTGAAGTCAGATAAACGAATATTTGCCGCAGCCGATTTATCGTTGGCGTGCCGCGCAGTTCATATCGCTCTGTAACCGTCGTGCCTGTGATTTGGATGGCAACACTCGCTTCAGCAACAAACGTATTACGTGAGCCACGAAACTCTAATGGCGCACTGGCGGTAGGTACCGTCGAACGCAGAAACAATACATTGGAAGAGTCATCGTCAAATGCCACTTGAGAGGGTGATGTGTCCGTAGGGGAACTGACCGGATCGGCCGACCATGTGGCTTCGTCTGTTTGTTCAATTCCCTGGACATCGTTCCAAACCGGACTATCTGTAGCTGGGTACGCGATCGCGTAGAGTGAGTTGACTTCACTGCAGTCGAGCGGCTGTAAGACTGGTACGAGAATCGAAAGCGTATCGTCGGCAACTTTACGTCTTGCGGAGATTTGCAGTGCTGCTGATTGGCTGGGTGTTAAGGCATCTTTAAACTCGACAACAATCTCGGCGCGATTGTCGAACCGCTCGACCCACCAGTTCGAGATTTCATTTCCGATCGCCTCTTCGTAAGCAGTCACATCGGTAACTCGCCATTCGCGAGGGATCTGGCACCTGACTGAAAACGTCGAACCCGAACGATTTCGCCATTCCACTTGTGATACCAACAGCCAATCCCTGGCTCTTGTATCGAGGTGTGTTCGGACTGCGGCTGAAAGTGAGAGATTTGGACGGCCGATATCAACCGCCAAATGTCCGTCCGGGTGAATCTGTTGAAATCGCAAAGTTTCGATCGCCGGCGAGACGTCCAACGGTTCCGTTTGTCTCATTCCGAATGCATTGAAAGAACGGATTTCCAGTGGCGACTCGACCTGCAATTGGAAATCACCGGTGGAAAACACGGCATCGTTCAACACAACTTTGGGGAGCACATCCACCCCCCCGGAATCCGGGGAAAACGTTGTTTGAATCTGTATCCGACGGCTTGGCCCAAGAACGGGATCCGGTAGGATGACGGTCAAATGCCGAGAGTCGTCAGACTCGGCGGCCGTTTCTTTCCAAGAAAGCGGCACACTTTGCCCGCTTTCGCTTCCGTACGAAACCGATTGAATGTTGACGGCTTCCGAGACCGTGAACGTCAATTCTTGGATTGGTGCTCGAAAAACATTGAGAGTCACTCCAGTAGTAAACTGACCGCCGAATGCCCGAATCAGCGAAGCAGAGTCCTGATTATAGACGACTCGAGGTGTTTCAAACTGCGACCGATCAGCTTTCGTAAGGACCAGCAGGCATTGGTGGTGAGCGCCCAACTCGACTCGCCATTTGCGCATTCCCAATGCGTTCACATCGATTGGGCCGGTGACGGATCCTTCAGGACTTCGTAGTGACCGGTTTGGTGGTAGCCAAAGATCAATTAGCGACACAGTCGCGGGAGCCAAACTCAACGAAAACTCAATATCATCGTTGATCCGCCGCCCTTGCAGCGTCCAATCTCCTACCAGTTCGGAATCAGCATTTGCGGTCAAGCGCAAGATGTGGTGATTCGCTACGGTGCCCCAGACAAGTTTCTCTTCGCCGTTTCTCCATCGCAGATTCGAAACGGGAAGTTGCAGCGGATCCAATTGAACGGTTACGGCGCCTTCATTCGGGCTGCGGATGGTGGCGACAAACTCACCGTTTCGCAAGGCAGCCGCTGATTCATCAAATATTGCTGTGTAAACTGCTTTTCCGATTTGGTGAAAGGGACCCGACGGAGTTTCCGGACGGACTTTTTGGACAAGAGCTTCGAGATCATCAACTGCAATCGGCTGAAGGTTTTCGTTTAGCCATTGTTCCGGAGAATCGGCGTCGACCATGACGCGACGGATCTTTGGTAGTTCGCCAAATACCGGTGAACGCAGTCCAAAGAGGTTGAACGCCATAACGGCGATACAGCACACGATTGTGGTCAGCCGTGTGGTGCGACGTGCTTCCGGCGATTTCAATCGTGTCACGATCATCCACTTCGACTCGAATCAGAAGAGGAAACCGGTTCTGTCATAAATGCGTCAGACGCCGGGCGATGAATCGTGGGATCATTGGCAGGATCGGCTGCCGCGACTTCTTGGCTCACGGAGGAGGCCGGTGTGTAGTAATCAGTCGGTGACGAAACAGCAACGACTGTGCGTGCCCGGTGCCGCTTGGTAAGGTTCTCCAAATATAATGCTCCGACTGCCAGCATCAGCCCTAGGATGGCGGGCTGCAGCAAGAGCAGCACGGGGCCGGGGAACCAAAGGGCAAAACAGGCAACCGCAAATGCCAGCATCAACACCGTCAGGGCGTTGCGTGTGAAGGAGATTCTTAGCAGAACAAATCCGATAGCCAACGAAAGTCCAGCGCCGAGAAAGACCACAAAAGACTGGCTCATGGAATGAAATCGCATGGGGCCCATCTCACCGACGGATTCGAATTGGTATCGGTTTTGGGGAGAGTAAGCCGATTGATTCGAAAGTACGTTCTCAGGAGCAATCCATTGGCTGAGATTGTCATATCGCGGACGCCTGCTCCAGAATATGATACTTCGTTCCCACGGCGATGCCGACGAGTACTCCTCCGGATTAATGAATAGGTTATGTCCAAAGGGGATGCTGATTTCCCAGATCGTTTCCCCAAGCCAAGTGCTCTGTGGAAACTGCGGAGCAAGCGCGGTGTGAGCACTCACCCAGTCGAAAGGAAATTTTTCAGGCGAGACGAATTGCAGCGAAAGTATCGGGGGAGCCGAAGTCGACAGCCCGGAAAGGTCAATGCGATAATCGGAAGGCTTCCCTTCCACACGGGTGATCCGGTCGGTGCTCAGGACAGTCGTTCCGCCCCAAGTCACGTCTTGGAAATCTGGGAGTGTTCCGTTGGGAAACGATATCAACACGAATGGGACATAGCTGTCGAGTCGATACCGGGCCCAGGTTCGTGTCCGCCCGGCTTTGTCGAAACTCGTTTGCAATACAGCCCGTTTTATCGAGAACGGGCGGTCGAATTGATTCGTCGAATAGCGCAATGTGATCGGGATTGTCTGCGCGTTTCCATCCAAACTCCAAAACGGTGCACCGTCGAGTGAACGGTGTTGAAGCCAAGAGCCGTCATCCACAGACACCTCGGCATTCGTGCCGATTCCTGTTTCAAATCGGCATTGGACGAATTCTGCGTCAACGGACTGAATAACCGGAATCGATGTCGACTGCGACGAACCAGCAGCAAGAGGCTGCTGCAAGTCGACAGGGAACCGCATTCGAATGAAGAATTGTCCGGTCCGGCCTGGTTCACCCACACTCAGGAGCAATTGTTTGAAGCCATTAAAATCGACCGTCGCTTCTGGGATTAGCACCGTTGTTTCATCAGCTGAGTCTTGGACCTCTAGCGCGAACTGAATCGTTTCCGGCGCGATTTCGTCGGGAATCAATAATCGCACGGTCGATAACCGTGTGAAGTCAACGTCGTAAAGGATGTTTTGAGTGACACTGAATTGCCCCTCGAACAACTCCGCGACGACCGAGCTTTCCGTCCGAACTTCTGGGGCTCGCCGAGCAATTGATACGAGAAACTTCGGTGCTGTCGTATCGACGCGGTAATAGCGGATACGCTGTCGTTCAGACAATTCTCCAGAAACTTTGTCGATCTGCGTTGCGAATGGTAAGGGGCTGATCGATGTGCCGTCCGTGCCCGTCAAGACGGACTCGACACTGACCGAGTCGCCGACGATCAAGCTCAGGGGTGCGACGTTCTCAACTTCAACCGACGGGAGCCCGAATGCGATGGAATCTGAGTCACCAGGAATAGTTCGTGAGGCAGTCAAGCGGACCTGAAACTCGCCACTTTGTGCCGATTCAAAGGGAATGTTCAATCCGTTTGATGGATTCTCGGACTGAGAGACGACCGGACCGACGAGGCCCACTGGTTGCAGGGCATCGACGCGCCATTGTTGTTCATCGAATTCCGGCCAACGTAATGGTATCTCTCGAATTGTTCCGTGGAAAACTTGAACGTCGAGAAAAAGATCCAACTGCAATTGCCGATCGGCGATGGCTAAACTGGCGGTCGGCCGAACCTCAAAAGAAGGCTCGACTGGCTTTACGAGTAATCCCAAACGAAACGGCTGATTCAGAAATTCAAAAGCCGCTGTTATCTGATCGTTACGTTCGAGGTTGCGAAACTCACGCACGGAGCGAATATCAGAGACGCTGACTCGCCTGACCAACCTTGTTCGATCACTGTCCTCGATAACGCGGTAATCTTCACCTTGATCGATAGTTATCGTACCGGTTTGCCGATAATTCGGGTGACTGATGATTTCGAACCCCGTTACGACAAGGAACTCGCCTGCGATGATGACTTCAGACAGCTCCGCATAAAGAGTCCATTGCAACGTTGTTGGGCCATTGATAGGGTCCGCGAACAAAACCGTTGCAAATTCGGGGTTTTGCGGGTCAAGTTCCAGCCTGACATTTCGAGATTCACAGAGAACTTGTGGGAGAAATTTTGGTGGAAGACGTATGGAAAGCTTATCGAGGCTCGTGCCCTGGGCTGGGCGTATTGTCTGATCCGCTTCCATGACGACTGCATCGGTTGTGATCTCGGTCGCAATGGCGGTGAACGATTGCAACTGGGGCTCGGAATCATTAGCCATCGTCTGAGGGCGCCAGGAAACGGTCAGTACCGGGCCGAGCCCGACGGCTTCGAATTTTGACCGGGACTGGTTGATCTCTTCGATAACAACTGCCGTTCCTTCTGGAGCTTTGACAGAGATATTCCGATGTTCAACTGACAGATCCAGGCGGCTGACGGCCGGCTCAGGTTGCGGCAGTTGCAGTTGAATCCGTCGATCGGGAAGTTGCTTGCGGACCAGCAACTTCATCGGCAAAGTCAATTTATGAATCCCAGCACCACGAAAGTACCATGACTTGGCTCCATCGCTTTCCCTTCCGGCAAAGGCGACTTCGCCTGGGCCGTTGTATGTCGGACTGGGTAGAAGAATGGCCTCATTCAATTTTAAAGGCACTCGCACCCAGGTCTCGTCGAGGTGAACCTGGATTTCGATTTGTGCTTGGACCGTGGCATACTCGTTGTCCGCGTGCCCAGTTATTTCGATAGCGTTCACGCTATATGCGGGGGGCACGGAATCCGAATTTTGCCGAACGGCAATGAGCCACTTTTGGTATTGTTCCCAAGTTGTGTTTGCTGGAATCGGTACCAGATTCCCCTCAGAGTCGAGAATCTGAATGACATCGAATTCCGAGGGTCCGATTCCACCAATTGGCTTCATCCAGGGCGGGTCTTCTGCGCTTTGGGCTTCGCGGGCATCGATTCGACTTCCACCGGAAACGACACCAGTCGGACTCGAATCCGTAGGCGAAACCTGCGCTTCGCCCTGGGAGCCGATGAGGCAAACCAGCCCCGGCACCAACAACCATAAGCAGATTCTGGACTTGCCGGCAGTCATGGACACACGTTCATTCCGGTCGTCGTTCGGATTGGATTCGAGAATCGTGCAATCGTCGCAGAGACTTTTGCGGAACATTTTGACGTGAATTCGGGCGATTCTTGGGCATTCTCGATGGGTGCGCAATTCCATCATATCCGGCGTGGAATGTGTAAGAAACCGGGAAAACGGCCGCGCACTTCGAGATTTGCCTAATTCAGAATCCCCTGTAATTCATCATGAATCTGCGGACCGTTGCTTGCGAGCAGACTCGGTACCGCAATGTCCAGATTAGAACCATCCAATTTTGAAACGTTGCCACCGGCTTCTTGAACAATGAGTGCCCCTGCTGCGACGTCCCAGGGCTTGAGGCTAGTCGACCAAAATGCCTCGATTCGACCAGTTGCCACGTAAGCCAGATTCAGGGCCGCCGAGCCTGTACGCTGCACGGATTGAACGTGGGGCATAACCGTCAAAAAGCGTTGGACCGCCTTATCTGTTGGATCAACAGCCACTGGTAAACTTGCTACGACCATTGCTGAATTCAATTGTTCGATGGTCGAAGTGCGAATTGACGCACCATTCAGCGTTGCTCCCGATCCGATCCGTGCTGCAAACAATTCGTTTCGATTCGGATCAAAGATCACGCCGACGATCAATTCGCCATTCTGTTCGAGGGCGATCGAGACTGCGTAATAAGGGAACCCGTGTACGTAGTTCGAAGTCCCATCGAGTGGATCAATGACCCACCGATAGCCGGAAGAATCGGCCTCTTGCACGAGACCCTCTTCGCCTAAGAAACCATGAGTCGGATATCGGCCGTGAATATGAGAGTGGATGGCTTGCTGCGATGCGAAGTCGGCTTCTGTCACCAGATTAGCCGGACTTTTTTCGCTGACCGTGAACTTAGACGACCATTCATTCAGGACGCCACCCCCGATACGGGCAGCTTCGATTGCGGTGTTCAGGAATTCCGTTTCCACGAAAACATCCTATTCGTGACGCAGAGCTATTACCGTCAAAATTGAAAGGAAGCGTTGGTTGCGAAGCATCCGCATTATTGTCGGAACAGCGCTAAGCTGGCAAGGCCGCCCAACCTCTCGAAACTGCGTTGATTTCCGAGCCGTGCTCAGGCCACTTTCGGAAACATGAGGTATGTTTTCAACACGAGAATTCCTTCTATGAGGCTCAAAAGAGACGTCGTCGTCTCGTTCGAGTCGAATTCCGATTACAACAGTTTCCTCTGAATGATCCGATGGAAATAGACGCAATGCCCGAACTTAGTTTGCAATTGGTTTTGTTCATCGTGTGCGTTGGCTTGTTTACCGGCGCGGCGGCCGTGTCCGATATCCGCTGGCGGAAAATTCCGAACAAACTGACCGTTCCGGTCTTTGCACTGGGACTCATCTATCAAATCGCGTTTAACGGGTTACAAGGTCTGGGAGACGCGGGGCTCGCGTTTCTTGTCGGTTTTGGATCACTGTTTGTGCTTTGGCTCGTCGGTGGGGGCGGTGGAGGCGATGTGAAACTAATGGGGGCATTAGCCGTTTGGCTAGGATTCCGACTGACGCTGATGGTCCTCGTTTGTAGCACGCTATTCGTAATTATCGGCACTGTAGGAATCATGATCTTTAGCGTCATTTCTCGCGGTGTTGACAGGACCCGAAGTAAGTTCTTGGCCACAGGAAAACAGAACACCGGTAAGAAGAAGCAACCCGAGAAAGAAACGACGCAGCAGCGAACAAAGCGCCGCATTATGGCGTACGCCGTGCCAGTGACGCTTGCGACATGGGTCGTGGTGTTGCTGAAAATTCACGAGTTTCCGTTTGTCAATTGATGCGAAGGTTCTTCGAGCGACGTAGACGAAACTACCGAGCAGTGATTTTGACATAGTTATGTACTGAGACGCATCTGTTTTGAGGGCGGTGCTCGTCTGGAACAGAACCACAGTCGAGACAAGTCAGCAGACAGTTCAAAGCCATGAATACAAATATGAATACCAGTCATCACGCACGGCAACGTGCAAGAAAACGACGCAGGGGTTTCATCAGCATGGAACTTGTGCTGACGTTGCCAATCCTGGGAATCGTTTTGATGGCGTTCTTCGAGTTTTCGTTTCTGTTCTTTGCGCGAGGTTCGGTTGTTGAAGCGAGCCGAGTCGGCGCACGGAAAGCCACTTTACCGGGGGTCACGCAGGAAGACGTAGAACTCGAGATTCGAAAGGTCCTCAATCCGGACTTGCAGCGTTCGATGTCTGTGTACGCAGATATCGATCGGCAGTCAGGCGAGATCGTCAGCGTCGCAGTTCGAGTCCCCATGGCGGCGGCAGCCCCCGATTTGCTGTGGCCCATCGGCTATACGTTGCACGATCGGTATTTGCATTCGGAAACGCGAATGGTCCGCGAGTAAGGGCAAGTAACGAGGCGGTACTACTTAAGAGAAGACTAAGTCTCAGCCCATTCGTCATCATCACGAAATCGAAACATTCAACCAGCGTGAGGAACGGTTTTCCCCACCATAAAAAGTGTCAGGATTGGACGCCGAGTAATCTGAACAACTAAATCAACGACCAATGGTCGGCATCACGAAATCGGAATTCTGGGAATCCCCAGCATTCCCTGTTCGGGGAGAGTGGAACGGTGAAACGTCTTACACCTGCAGTTCTTACACTAATGTTGTTTGTTGTGGTTGGCGGCTTGGTCGCGGCCTATATCGCAAAAGGTTTGTTTGCTGTCGAGAAGGGGCAGCCGGTTGCCACCACGCGGTTGGTCCCGATGGCCATTCACGACCTTGAACCGGGGACGATCATTACCGATCGCCATATCGGTCAAGGACCAACTGACATCGCGAGTTTGACACGCGACGTTTTGATCAGCGAACGCGTCATCGTTGGTCGCGCCGTAAAGGAAAGAATTCCTGCAGCGACGGCGATTCGGGCAGGTCAGCTTTACCAGCCGGGTGAGCGTCCGCCGCTTGAAGTCCCGGATGATATGCGTGCCGTCGCTATCAGCGTTGGCCCCAGTGTCGCGATGGTCGATGGTTTGATCCGTCCCGGAGAGTATGTCGACGTTCACTTCACACCTTCGTCGTCTGGTTCGAACGATCAACGATTGTTCCGCGGCGGATTGACGTTAACGCTGTTCAAAGGCGTCAAAGTCATTGCCATCAACCAAAACTATACACAAGGCAGTGTCGACCGATCCGGAAACACGCTGACTTTGGAACTAACTCCCGAACAAGCGAATATCATCATTCTCGCAGAACAAAAAGGATCGCTGACGACGACATTCACGCCGGACGGACCTGGTTCTG
Source organism: Planctomycetaceae bacterium (assembly GCA_028284485.1). Classification (GTDB taxonomy): domain Bacteria; phylum Planctomycetota; class Planctomycetia; order Planctomycetales; family Planctomycetaceae; genus JANQRQ01. The sequence continues at coordinate 30,450 of JANQRQ010000153.1, forward strand.
GTGTCGTTGCGGTCAGCAGCGAGGATCGTGCGACGCTCGACGAAATTCTCGGTCTCAAGCCATTGCCAACGCCGGAACCGCCGTTTTCAGCGGAGATTTATCGCGGTGGTTCGCGCGAATACATCGAGTTTCGTAACGGCAAACGGTACGACTATTCACGACAGGGATTTGGCGACCCAACCGGGACCAGTGACTTCGACGATATGGAACAAGATGCCGGTCAAGGAGATGATTCGCTGCGGACTCCCAATCGTGATGTGGAAGTCTCGCCGACCGCCTAAGTGTGAGTCCTTTGTGCTGAAGCGCAGGTCAGTCGGCAAATTGAAGCCAGTTACGTTGGAAACGTATCGTCCATGAAAAGTCTCTCCCCGGACAACCAGAGCCGTTTCGACCAATCCCGCGCGGGATTGATTACGCCGGCGGTCGCATTCGCCCTAATCGTGGTGATGCTCTGCCTGGCGCTGGTATTGGATCGCTTGTGGCTCGACGCGGCTGTGGTTGAATTGACCACCTGTGCTGAAGCGGCTGCTTTGGCATCGGCTCGTGAACTCGCCTGTGACGATACACTCCGGTCGGAATGCGATCCTGAAACACGAGTGGCTACTGCACGGGAAGCGGCGGCCAGGATTGCTGCGGCCAACTTGGTTGCCGGAACTCAGGTTCAGCTTGATAGTGAGCAGGGCGGAGATATCCGAGTCGGCCGTTTGTCTGTGGACTCCGAAACCGGGCAGACAACATTTCTGGAAACAGTTTACGATCCGACGACGACTGTGGTGACGGTTCAGCGAAGCCGCGAATACGGTAATCCCATTGCCCTTTACCTGTGTGGATTGACCGGGCAGTGGGCCGGCGATGCCGCCTCGCGTGCGGAAGCGTCGATCGACAACCACGTCATCGGGATCCGACCACTCGCCGACTCGACCGCTCCGATGATTCCGCTGGCGATTTTGAATGACGCTCCTGCGGATTCCGAAGTGACTGGTTGGCAGACACAAATCGTCGACGGACAAGGAACCGACGAATTTGGTTTCGACGAGACTACGAATCAAATCATGACCGAGCCAGATGGTATTCGTGAGATTGTCCTAAAAAGCATGAAATATCGCGACGATCCAGAGAAGTCGAATGTGCGAATCGTCGACTTCAGCTCGAACATGCGTGAACAACCGGTGGCCCAGCAGGTGATGCGGGGATGCAGCCGCGAAGATCTCCGAGCATTCGGTGGCGAACTGGTGATGGGCGAAGATCCGCTCCTGATGAACTGCGGCGGGATCATTGCCGGTCAGATTGTGCAGTCATGTCAAGATATCGTCGGTCAACGTCGTATTTGCCTGTTGTACCAAAATAGCGACGTCAACGAATCGACAGGTTTCGGAAACTTGTCATGCATCGATCTCGTTGTTGTGCGAATTATGTCTGTGCGTCAACACGAACGCGATGGTTGCGAGATTGTCTTGCAACCGTCCGTCATGGCAACGCGTTCAGCCATTTTGGGCGACAAACAAACTGAAACAAATCCCTATCTCTACAAACTCCATTTGACTCAATAAAGGTTGCGTGGATCATGGTCGCAGCAAGCCAAAATTCAGTAGAACAAAGCCAGGCATTTCAACAGCTGAAAACGCGATTGCATCGCCGCATGGTCGATGCCATTGACGTTTCCAAGGCAAGCGAAATGACGGAATCCGATCTGCGCCACCAGTTGAGCGCACTTGCGTCGCACCTCTGCTCGCACGAAGCGGTGGAGTTGGCTCCGGCGGCTCGGGAAGTCATGGTTCGAGAAATCATGGATGAAATCTACGGCTTCGGTCCTTTGGAACCGCTAATGAACGACCTGGATGTCAGTGATGTTTTGGTCAACGCGCCTGACAGCGTGTTTATCGAACGCAACGGCCTTCTCGAGCCAACCGATGTTACTTTCGCAGATGAGTCTCACTTGCTGCGATTCATTCAAAGGCTGGTGGGGCGAGCCGGCAGACGAATTGACGAAGTTTCTCCGATGGTCGACGCGAAGCTGCCGGATGGTTCGCGATTGAATGCGGTCATCCCACCGTTGGCTTTGCGCGGACCGACGTTGTCGATTCGACGCTTCAAGTCGAAAGCCCTGCTATTCGACGACATGGTTCGAATGGCAACATTGGCACCGGCCATGGCTGACTTTTTGAAGACTGCCGTTCGAGGACGTTTGAATATCGTCTTCAGCGGCGGTACGGGGGCTGGAAAAACGACCATGCTCAACAATGTCAGCCGCTTCATTCCGACCAGCGAACGAGTGGTCACGATTGAGCAGACTGCGGAATTGCAGCTTCAACAACCCGATGTGGTTTCTCTCGAGATGCGACCAGCCAACGTGGAAGGGCGTGGGGAGATCTCCCAGCGTGACTTGCTTAAGAACAGTCTGCGAATGCGGCCGGATCGAATCATCGTCGGCGAAGCCCGTGGCGGTGAAGTGCTCGAAATGTTGCAGGCGATGAACACCGGACACGACGGATCGATGAGTACAGTGCATGCCAACGATACGCGAGATGCACTGAGCCGATTGGAAATGATGATTGCACTTAGTGGTGTCGACCTGCCGTCCGCGATTGCTCGCGAATACATTGCTTCGGCCATTCATATTCTTGTGCACATCAGTCGATTGAGCTCAGGTGAAAGAAAGGTCATGAGAATCTCGGAATTGTGCGCGTTCCAAGACGGTGCCTACAGCATCGAGGACATTTTTGTCTATCGGATGACCGGCATCGATTCCGCTGGAAAGGCCAGTGGAGCGTTCTATGCGACCGGCTATGAACCGGTGGCATTGCAACGACTGGCTGCCGGTGGTTACGACGTCGATCACGAACTCTTCGAGGCTCGGGAATTGCCTGTCGGAGGAGAGTTCGAATCGTAAAAGATCGACCACCTGGTGAAACGCGGCAATTTGAGACAAGACATAGAATCTTAGGAGCCTAATCATGGCGCTGGAAGCAAAACCGATTCAACCGCGTGCGGAGTTTCAATCGATACTTCGGCATCGAGAGGAATTCGCCACGGACCATCAGGACGACGTTTCGAATCAGGTGAATCGCTGGTTCGACCGTCTGATGATTCAATCGGGATGGAGCATTTCGCCAACAATCGTGTTAATGCTCTGTTTGTACACAGGGATTGCCATCGGTGGAACGGCTTTCGTCATTCAGGAGAATCTGCTTTCGACAGCGTTTGCGTTCTGCGCTGGCTGTTTGATCCCGATTTTGGTGGCCATGATCGTTCGCAGCCGTCGGCAAACCACCATGATGAAGCAATTGCCGGCGGTGATTGAGGAACTGGCTCGTGCGGCCAAGACGGGCAGGAGTCTCGATGACTGCTTCCAAATGGTGGCCGAAGATGCTCCGAGTCCACTCGGCGACGAGTTTCAGGTTTGTGCCCGCCGAATGCAGATGGGCACCGATATGGCCACAGCTCTTGAAGACATGCCGGAACGGACTGGACTGGTCAGTTTGAACATTCTGGCGACGACCCTTGTCGTTCACCAGCAAACCGGTGGCGACCTCGTCGAAGTTTTGGAGCGATTGTCGCAAACCATCCGCGACCGTCTGTTGTTCTTGGGACGTTTGCGAGCGGCAACGATTGCGAGCCGGGCGACCGCGATATTGATGATCGCGATTCCGCCATTGGTATTCACATTCTTCGCCATGCGCGATCCCGAGTACCTGAACAATTTGATGGCATCCTCATGGGGCCGAGCAGCGACGACTACGGCAGTCGTACTGCAATTGGTTGGTTCCATTTGGGTTCTAAGGATTTTGAAAACAAGTCAGCGTGGCTGAACGGTGGATGCACCGGGCCAAGACCCGCAAGTATCCAAATCAATACTGCTGAGAGAACAAAGCAACGCATGCAGGCTAGATCGGCACCTTCGAGAATTACTTGAAATAGACGATTCGTCGGTGCACATCGCAGCGAGATATTATCATGCCATATAACAACGAATGGACCATTTTGATCGGTGTCGTCGCCATCGTGGCGATTGTGTGGGCAGTTCGAGCTGTGCTGAAACGTCGCCGGTCGATGTCCCAGGACGAGCATCTTTCAGGGGGCGAGACGCACGCGAGTGGATTACGCAACCAACTTGAAGGGAACGGCCACCAAGCGCCGGACGGTTCCCATGCCGTTGCCACGGCGAGCCGTGCGCCACAGACCGGTCGAAAGCAGGCGAAGTCGTGGGAAAACCGCAAACTCTTCACTTCGAAATCGATTCAGTCAACGTTTGTTGCGGACGGAATTCCGGATGTCCACGCCGAGGAGATCGACCCCAAACGATCAAAGAACCTTGTCTTTCGGGGAATGACGCCGATCTTGGCAGATATGCTGCCGGAATCCGACGAGCGAAGAAACACCATTCGCAGCGAGTTAACAACGGCTGGGTACTTTCAGCCCTCGGCAATCACCAATCTGGCTGCAATCCGTTACCTGGCGATCATCATTCCGATGCTCGTCCTTGGTGGTCTGCTCGTGATTGTTCCAACCCAGTTTGAGGGGTTCGTGATCGCTATGCTGGTCGCGATTCCGGCATTGGGTTGGGCGTTGCCCCGTCTGTATGTTCGGGGAAAGGGGCGTGCACGCAAGAGCGAAATCGAGCGTGGAATGCCTGACTTGCTCGACATGTTGAACATGTGCGTTAGTCAGGGACTGACTGTCCAAAAATCACTGAATCGGATCAGTCGCGATTTTCGCGGAGTCTATCCGGCTTTGTCTGAAGAACTCGGCATCGTATGCAGACAGGCCGATGTCGGAACGTTGGAACAGGCCCTTTTGGGTTTCAATGAGCGTATTGATATTCCAGAAGTGAATTCGTTTACGTCGTTGATTGTTCAGACAGAGCGAATGGGAACGAGTATCTCCGACGCGTTGACCGAATACAGCGATACCATGCGAGAGAGCTTGAGGCAGCAAGCAGATGCGAAAGCCAATCAAGCCAGTTTCAAACTGCTGTTTCCAACCGTAACCTGCCTCATGCCGGCTGTGTATATCTTTCTGCTGGGGCCGGCTATTGTGGAACTGTCGGAGTTCTTTACGAACCAGGCACCGACCTTGCTTAACAACGGCCCGAATACGATCCAGCAGGCAACAGCGCTCCCAGGGCAGGTCAACACCCCGATTGACCGTACATTTCCTGGTAACAACTAGGTCGGCACGGCGATCAGCGCTGCGAATCTGACTCGTTGACTCGTTGGAAGATGCGCCGGGCGTTTGTTTGAACGCAGCGCAATGCCGCGCATGAACTTATGCCCAACGATGATGTCGCAAACGTTGACTTCTCAAGCGATTCGCGAGAATTCGTCATGAAATGGCGGGCAACTGCCATTGGTCTCGATATTGGCAGCTCAGTAAGTCGTTCGCTTCGTCGTCGCCAACGAATTCAGTTGCCTGCGAGTTGAGGTCGATCTGCCTTCTGAGGCGATACGAAATGTTGCCCAGGTGACACAATGTGCTACTGAGGTGTCCTGATTCGATCGTGGAGACAGGTTGTTGGCGTGAGCGAACACAGTCCACAAAATTCGTGAGGTGGCTCGCAGTCAGCTCGCCGCTTCCTGAGGTCGACTCGGAGTCACCGCCGTAGACTTTCCAACCACCGCGGTCGACGATGAGAGTTCCACGATCGCCGTAGAACGCAGTCGCAGCGCTGCGTCCTTCGATACCGTGAGTGCTCCACAGTCGATGTTCCCAAACGATCGTTTTCGTTGGGTAGTTGAAGGTGACGATTTGAGTATCGGGTGTTTGTTGATCGTCCTGAGAATGGTACGTTCCGCCGCTACTCGCAACCGACTTCGGCAGTTCGACATTCAAGCCCCAGCGAGCGATGTCGAGCATGTGAACGCCCCAATGCCCGAGTTCGCCAGAACCATAGTCCCAAAAGCACTGCCAGTTACGGTGAAATCGATTAGGGTTAAACGGACGCTGGGGGGCCGGACCCAACCACATTTCGTAGTCAACGCCGGATGGCGTGTGACTATCCTTCTTAACGCCGATGGGCTTACGCCGGTGAACAGTCCAAGCCTTCGCCAGGTGAACGTTTCCCAGTTTTCCGCTTTGCACGTAGTCGATTGCCGACTGGAAATGTGAACCGCTCCGTTGTTGCGTTGCCACTTGCACCACACGTTGATGGTGGTCAACCGCTTCAATCATCCGGCGACCTTCCTCAACAGCGTGCGAAACGGGAGAATCCAGAAAAATGTCCTTTCCGGCCTGGCAGGCCATAATTGTCATGATGCCATGCCAGTGGTCGGGCGTGGAAATAACGACCGCATCGACCGAATCGTCGTCCAGAATATTCCGAAAGTCTCGTTCAATTCCAGCTGGTTCGCGTTGTATCGCCGAAATGTCGGCCAACACAGAAGGCACAACACGCTCGTCGACGTCGCAAATCGTTTTGACCGCGACGTTTTGCATTTGGGCGAGTTCAACGGCGTATTGCTTGCCCTGGCCCCGGACTCCGATTACGGCAACGTTGACTTGTTCGTTGGCAGACGCATGAGCCGGCAATTGGCCGAGGCTGACGAACCCAGCGGCGACTCCTGCGGCGTTTTGCGCGCTACGTCCCAGAAATTGACGTCGACTTAGGTCGTGTTTTAAGAAGTCGTCAACATTCATGTCGTTTCAACTTCACGAACCGGTACAGGTACTTCTTGAGATCGCCAAACAGACACGTGGGCCTGATAAATACTGTCAGAGACCGCGGCCGAATCGGTGCTGCTCTCAACCAGCAACTGCGGATGCGTCCGGGAAATTTCTCCGTTTGATATCACGAGATCAACCTGCATTGTATCATGTTTGTCCTGCTGGAGTAAGAATTATCATTCGGATATGGTCAAGCTCAGCCATCCGTAAGTCTGTTATATCACCTAGTTTTGCATCGACAGAAACCGTGTATTCATGAGTTTTCGTCGCTATATCGTTTGGTCATTGCGGGCTGCTGCAATTCTTGTAGTCGTGCTATTTGTGAGTTGCGCGCTGTGGTGGGGACTGGCAGCCCTTGGTGACACGGCCGGTGCGGCTGGGGCGAGAGGTGTGGCACTTGTGGCGTTTGCGTGCCTGTTCTTGGATTTCACCGGGCTTGTCGTATTGTTGTCGCTGATCCAGCTTCAGGAGTTAGATGGAAATCGCCGCGAAGACGATGACTCGAGTGACCCAAAGTCGGATTAGTCCCGGATCACTCGTCTGTTGACGTCGCGGGCCGGTTGGACGTTACCGACCAACGACGGCTACGGAATGGGGCGCGGACTGAAGTATGTCCGTTTGAGCTCAATTCGGATTGAGTCAGTCCCAATCCAAAGTGTTTTGCCAGGCTGATTTCAATTCGGAGAGATCGCTCTCGATGATCGTTCCGCCCGGACTGGAAATCTGCAGTTTGTTTGAATCGTTAACGATTCCGGCGGGAGAAAAAGGGATTCCGTGAAACAAATCGGCGATTGGTTGCTCATGCTCGGGGGCAACCTCCACAAGAAAGCGACTATTGCTTTCGGAAAATAGCAGCGCAGCCGGATCGGATATCCCGCTCGATTCACTCAAAGCTGTGAGGTCGAGGTCGGCACCGAGACCTCCCGCGAATGCCATTTCAGCAACCGCAACGGCCAGGCCGCCTTCACTCAAGTCGTGGCAACTGCGGATAAGTCCTTTTTGAATCGCCCTGTGAATTGCCGCAAAGACCTTCGAGGCCATTTCACTGTCGACCCGCGGGACGTTTCCTCCCGTCAAATTGTTAACCAGCGCGAAATGGCTACCACCTAATTCGTCGAATGTTGATCCGACCAACAGCAGGCGATTGCCCGCTTGCTTCAGATCCATCGTGACAGCAAGTTCCACGTCTTCCAACTGTCCCAGGGCACTAATAAGCAACGACGACGGAATGGTGACGTTGCGTTTTTCGCCGGAAGAATCTGTGTAGGCGAACTCATTGTTGAGGCTATCTTTTCCGCTAATGAATGGTGTGCGAAACGCGATGGCGAAATCGCGACAGGCCAGGGCTGCACGGACCAAACTGCCGAGGATTTCGGGCCTTTCAGTATTTCCCCAGCAGAAATTGTCCAAGATTGCGATTCGAGATGGATCCGCTCCTACGGCAACG
>JANQRQ010000229.1 GCA_028284485.1 Planctomycetaceae bacterium
TTTTTAGAGTCGTCGCCCAGTTTGTAATCGCGTGATCATTATCGATCTGATACGGGATGACAGCCATTTGGCATAGCGCCACTTTCAAGCCATGGTCGCGTCTGAATTGAAACGATCGCATCAGCAGATTTTCGATTGTGTCGCAGATTGGTCCCTATGAATTTTGAATTCTCACCAGACGATCCTCTGTTTCAACTCGCGATTATTCTCGTCGCGGGGATCGTTGGAGGTGAACTGTTCGGCTTGATTCGACTGCCAAAGGTCACCGGCTGGATTTGCACGGGGATTCTGTTGCGCGGACTGGAATCATTTCACAGTACGTATACCGGATTGACGTCCGATATCGTTGTTCGATTTGCACCCTACATGAGTTTTGTGTTGGGTTACATCGCGTTTACGGTTGGGGCAGCTTTGCACTTCGCCAGCTTGCGAAACTCGGGCAAGCGGCTAGGTCTGCTCCTGCTAGGCGAGGCAATCATCACCCCTTCGATCGTCGCGATCGCCATGCTGACCGTCGGCAATTTGATTAGTGCCGAGCCAATGTCGATGCGTGCCAGTCTGTTGCTCGCCGCAATCGCAATTGCCGGAGCACCAGGGACAACCGTCTTGGTCGTTCAGGAGTCGCGATCTCGTGGCATTCTCACGCGAACGCTGCTAGCCGCCGTTGCACTAATTGATATGGTCGCTGTCGGAGTATTTGCCTTTGTCTCGTCGTATCTTGTCGAAGGTGGCAGCAGTGATGCATTGTGGCAGAGCAGTTGGCCGACGGCGTTGGCGACAGTGGGTCGAGAATTTGGCTTGGCATTTGCCGCGGGGACAATTAGTGCGCTGGTGGCGCTCGGGCTCACCCGCACAGTTGTCGGGCCGGCTTTTTTGGGGCCGACGATGGTCGCTGTCATTCTGGGCTCTTGGGGAGGAGCCAAAGGTTTCGATGCATCGGGAATTCTCGCCTGCACTTTTGCGGGAATTGTTGTGACGAATGTGCGACACGATACCGTCCGCTCGGCAGAGGCCTATCTGCATTCCATCGGAGGCGTGTTGTTTGCAGCCTTTTATACATTAGCCGGGATGAATCTCGATTTCTCGCTGGTGTTGCAAGCGGTGGGGTTGGTGGTGCTGTATTTTCTGGCTCGCTTTGCAGGGAAGTATGCCGGTGCGTTTGGCGCGATGTCCATTGCCGGTGTGCCGAACCGCGTCAGAAATTATTTGGGACTGTCGCTGCTGCCCCATGGTGGTGTGGCGGTGGGATTAATTCTGGTCGTGCAGGCAGACCCGCGCTTAAGTGATGTTGCCGAGTTTGTGACGACAGTCGGGCTGGCAGCACTCGCCATCAATCAATTGGTTGGCCCGAGCGCAGCACGGTTCGCATTGTCGCAAGCGGGCGAAGCAGGAAAGGATTTCCCTCGACTGCTCGACTTTTTGGACGAGCACCATATTTCCGTCAATGTTTCGGGCACGACGAAAGCGGAAGTCATCCGTTCCCTGGCGGCACAACTTTACTCGACCAAGGACCGACCATCGATCCCTCAGGATGAATTCGTGCAGAAGGTTTTAGACCGCGAGGAGCACGAATCGACGTGCTTGTCGGAAGGGTTCATGATTCCGCATGCCATTCTCGATGCCGGTGAAGGCCTAACGGGCATTCTGGGGATCAGTTCGCGGGGGCTGAATTTGGGCGCGCCCGACGGTCTTCCGGTGCACGCGGTGCTGCTTTTGGCGACACCCAAGTCCGATCAGCGGAGACATCTGGAAGTGCTGGCGGCCTTTGCAACTGCCATCACACGCGATGTGAATCTTCGCGAGCAACTTTATCACGCCCGCAGCGCTGCTCATGCCTACGACGTACTACACGCGGAAGAGGCTGAGGACATTAACTATTTTCTTGAAGACGCATTGGCACATTCCCAAATCGAAGAGGACCGACCGGAGAACCGCTGACGACGCAAAGTAGCGCATTGCAATTTGGTGATTCCCGCATACGGGGAACGCGGCCAAGTGTTCAGGCAATTTGCAAACGGCAATTTCGAAGTCTGAGTATTAACGCTCTTTCATTGCAGAGTTTTGTAATCGACATCCGCCATTCTTAAAAATCAGGATTTGTACCAAACGATGTCACAAAACGAAAACCGATTGAGTAACACGATTGCACGAGATTCGCTGGCTGGGGTGATTGTCTTTCTCGTTGCATTACCCCTTTGCCTCGGTATTGCGCTCGCTTCGAACGCGCCGCTTTTTTCTGGTTTGATTGCCGGAATTGTCGGTGGGATTTTGGTGGGTGCCCTCAGCGGGTCGCATACCAGTGTGAGCGGCCCGGCGGCCGGATTGACGGCCATTGTCTCGGCACAAATCGCCAACCTGGGAACGTTTGATGCATTTCTGTTGGCAGTTGTCATCGGCGGCGTGATTCAAATTATCCTGGGGATAGCACAAGCGGGCGCACTTTCTGCGTTCTTTCCCACCAGTGTTATCAAAGGGCTGTTGGCGGCAATCGGCGTGATTCTGATTCTGAAGCAGATTCCACACCTCTTTGGCCACGACACCGATCCGGAAGGAGAAATGTCCTTCCGGCAGCCGGACGACCAAACAACGTTTTCCGAACTCTTGACGTTGATCGGCGGCGACATTTGTTACAGCGCTGCTGTCATTGGCTTATTGTCGCTGGCGGTTCTGATTCTCTGGGACCGCATCAAGCCGCTAAAGAACTTTGTCATTCCTGCTCCGCTGTTTGTTGTCATTATGGGAGTCTTGGTTGGTCGGCTGTTTACCAATGAGACAGGACGCTGGCTACTCGAAGCGAGCCATCTCGTGCAGGTCCCGGTTTCCGAAAGTATTGAGGAGTTTGTCGGCTTCTTCCAAAGGCCCGATTTTTCGCAAATCGGCAACCCAACCGTCTATATCGCCGGAATCACGATTGCGATTGTCGCGTCGCTCGAAACGCTGTTGAACCTCGAAGCGGTCGACAAACTTGATACGCAGCGACGGCATTCTCCTCCGAGCCGCGAGTTGCTCGCACAGGGAATCGGCAACGTTACGGCTGGGATGATCGGGGGACTTCCCATGACATCCGTCATTATTCGCAGCTCGGTTAACGTCGGCACCGGCGCCAAAACAAAGATGTCGGCGATCTTTCATGGCATTCTGCTATTGGTGTGCGTCATGCAGCTGCCGAATTTGTTGAATATGATTCCATTAAGTTCCCTGGCTGCAATTCTATTGGTCACCGGGTTCAAGTTGGCCAGTCCGAAACTATTTCGACAAATGTGGCGGGATGGATACCATCAGTTTGTGCCCTTTATCATTACTCTGGTGGCGATCGTGTTAACCGACTTGCTCATCGGCATCGTGATTGGGCTATGCGTCAGTATTATCTTTATCTTGGCTGCCAACCTCAGGCGCCCGATTCGCCGCATCGTCGAAAGACATGTCGGTGGCGAAGTACTGCACATCGAATTGGCGAACCAAGTGAGCTTTCTCAATCGCGCGGCGATCGATCGCACGTTACGCGAAATCCCTTCCGGCGCTCAGGTGTTCCTCGACGCGCGTCGAACCGACTATTTCGATCCCGACGTCCTGGGGTTGATTCGCGAGTTTCGAGATGTCGACGCTCCAGCGCGAGATATTCAGGTGAGTCTGCGTGGTTTTCGGGAGCAATATAATCTCGATGATGAAATTCAGTTCGTCGATTATTCAACGCGCGAATTACAGGAACAGTTGACGCCAGCCAAGGTGCTGCAGCTACTCCATGAAGGGAACGTGCGATTTCGAACTGGTCGGTCGCTCGATCGCGACTTCAGACGGCAGCCCCGTAAGGATCTCTCGCGTCAGCATCCGATGGCGGTATTCCTCAGTGGAACGCACTCGCGCGTTCCGGCCGAGGTCATCTTCGATCTGGGACTGGGAGATATTTTCAATATTCGGATCGGCGGAAACGTTGTCGGACCCAAGGTCACCGGGTGTACGGAATACGGTTGCGCAGTCGCCGGCGCGAAGCTGATTCTCGTTATGGGACATACTGAAAGCGCGATGATTTCACTTGCGATTCGGCACAAGTTGTCTCTTGAGGAGCGAGACATTCTCGAGGACTGTCCGAATCTGCAACGAATCGTGGATGAGATCGGCGAGTCGGCTGATCCCGATAAATATGCCAAAGTGCGCGATGCCTCTGCGGACGAAATCGCTGAGTTTGAAGATGAAGTCGCCCGGCGAAATGTCCAGCACTCGATCAACAAACTTCTCGATTCGAGCAAGGTCATCCATGAGTTGGTGAACGATGGTCGTGTTGCGGCCATCGGGGCCATGTACGACATGGCCAATGGTGAAATCGAATTCCTGGCCGACACGGCGGTTGGATTGACACAGGACGATGTGCGCCAGGCACTCGAAATGGCAAACACCCACACGTGATCAATGCCGTACACGGTCACGTCCTTGCAAGCACTGGTCTGAGGACATACGGCAACCGAGTGCGGATTCCCCCGTTCCGGTCGATGGCACGTTTCGAGCGCTGATATGGGTGCGCCAAGAGGATCTCGAACGAGGTTTGCTCGCCGTTCCCACCGCTTTCCGACCGGTTAATCACCTTGTATAAACAGGTTCCGATCCATAAACTGGATCTTAGGAGATCTCTGAAGTGAGACTTCGTTTGGTGTACGCCCCTGATGGCGAAAAGTGGAATGTTGTCAAGTGGGTACACCACCTTCAATGGTATTTGTCGGCTATATTGCGAGAGTTTGCCGACCAGTCGAATCGTTCGCTGGTCAAAGTTGGACACACCTACCATCCCGCCTCGTCATATGGCAACGAATCGCCGCGCCATTGTGATCGTTTTGGTTTTTGGCTTAGTTCCCGCGATGGCAATCCGAGCGGACGATAGCCCTCCGGTTTTTGAAAACGATATCCTTCCGATCCTGGCAGAAAAGTGTAGCAAGTGTCATAGCGCCAAGGTTCGCAAGGCCAGTCTCGATCTTTCATCGATCGATGGGTTGCGCCGTGGTGGCGAGTCGGGGGAATCGTCGATCGCCGACTCTGTTGATGACAGCATGTTGTGGATCATGCTCGTTGGAGGTGATATGCCTCCCGAGGGCGAGCCTCCGCTTACGACTGTGGAGCTGACGAGGATTCGCAAATGGTTGGCGGCTGGCGCCCCGTCGTTGCAACCACACGCATCGACCAAAAAAGAATGGACACAGCATGACGTGTTGCCCATTGTTTTGCTGAGGTGTGTCACCTGCCATGGACCGCAGCGACAAGAAGGCGATCTCGATATGCGAACGCCCGCATCGATGCGAAAGGGTGGCAAAAGTGGCCCCGCGCTTGTTGCCGGCGATCCCGATGCCAGCCTCATGATCCAGCGCATCAAAAGCGAGGCCTGCCCGCCGCACAAATCACTGCTGAAGTTTTTCGTGCGTCGACCGCCGACTTCGGAAGTAAAGACTTTACGAAATTGGATTGCCGCCGGAGCTCCTGAAGGTCATGTCACGCCCGACATACCCACGACCGAAGCAGACCCACTCGTTTCCGACGAAGACCGCCGACACTGGGCTTTTCAACCGCCGAAAAGACCTTCTTCCGCACGCGCGGTCGACGATTTTATCGTAAAGAAGTTGCAAGACCGGGGATTGACGCTGTCGTCCGAAGCGAGCCGGGATACGCTTATTCGCCGCGCTTACCTCGACCTGGTAGGGCTGCCGCCAGACATTGAAGAATGGGATCGCTGGCACAGCAGCCGCGACCCCAACTGGTATCGATTGATGATTGACCACTTGCTCGCATCGCCGCATTACGGTCAGCGATGGGGCCGCTATTGGCTGGATGTTGCCGGCTATGCCGATTCCGAGGGAGGGATTTCGGCCGATCCGCTTCGAGAGGTTGCGTGGAAGTACCGCGACTACGTGATACGTTCTTTCAACGACGACAAGCCATACGATCGGTTTCTGCGGGAACAAGTCGCTGGTGACGAGTTAGTCGACTACGAGAACGCTCCTGTTATCACGCAGGAGATTATGGACAACCTGGTCGCGACTGGGTTCTTGCGGATGGGGATTGACCAAACGGGGTCGCGTACGATGAATTTTGTCCCGGAGCGGCTTGGAGTGATCGACGATGCCCTCAATGTGCTCTGCTCCGGCGTGCTCGGGATAACAATGCAATGCGCTCGGTGTCATTCCCATAAGTACGATCCGATTCCGCAGCGGGATTACTACCGGTTTAAAGCGGTGTTTCAAGGGGCTTACGACGAACATGACTGGTTAAGCTTCAAAACACGAACGTTAGAGGTTGCGCTGCCAGGACAACGTGAAAGAATCGACACGGTCAATCCCCAGCTCGAGCGCGAGATGAAAGCGCTCGAGTCGCAATTGAAGAAGGCAGTCGCCAATGTCCAGCGCGAAACGCTGCGAAATCATTATCCCGACCAATCGGCATCCGATCGCGAGGAGACGATTGCCGCGCTAAAAATTGCGGACAACAATAGAACACTTCCACAGCGAAGATTGGTTGAGAAGCTCCAACACGCCGAATTACTTCCCGAATCCAAACAGCCGCAACCGGTCTTGGCTGCTCGGCAAGAAGTCACACGCATCGAGCAACGCATCGGGCAACTTCGCCACCAACTCGTGCCGCCTTTAGCGATTCGCGCGTTATGGGATCAGGGGCGACCCTCGCCGACTTATATCCTGCGGGGAGGAGAGCACACCAACGCTGGTGATTTGGTTGGTCCCGCCGTCCCGTCAGTTTTGACCGACGGGCGAACGCCATTTGTCGTCAATCCCCCGTTCCCGAATGGCACTCCGAAAACCGGTCGGCGCCTGGCGCTCGCCCGTTGGCTGACTCAACCAGACCACCCGCTGACGGCCCGAGTTTTGGTCAATCGTGTTTGGTACCACCACTTTGGCACTGGTTTGGTCGCGACTCTCGACAACTTCGGTGTGCAGGGAGAGCCGCCATCCCATCCCGAACTACTCGATTGGCTGGCGATCACATTCATCGAGCGGGGCTGGAGCATTAAGGAACTGCATCGCCTTATCATGAATTCTCGCGTTTATCGACAGTCGAGCCGAATTACCGAAGAGCGACTCCAGGGCGATCCCGCGAATCGATTATTGTCACGGATGCCCTTGCGCCGCATGAATGCAGAGGCGCTGCGTGATTCGCTATTGTTCGTATCTGGACAACTCGACGACACGCCGGGTGGGCCGCCCGATGCTGTCACCGTCGATCACGAAGGATTGGTAAGCGTCAACCCGACTGCAGACGGTCGTTGGCGGCGCAGCATCTATCTCCAATATCGTCGAACCGAAATCCCAACGATGATGGACACATTCGACTATCCCGAAATGGGCCCGAATTGTCTCACGCGGAGTGTCTCGACAGTCTCCCCACAATCGTTGATGCTGATGAATAATGAGCATATCCGCGACTTGGCGAAGGCTTTGGCAGCACGAGTCGACCAACTCGTCGATGATCAGTCGACCGTCGATGACTTCGGGACAAAGATCGACACCGTTTACGCGCTCGCCCTTAGCCGCCAACCGAGTGGCGAGGAACGACACCTTGGAATCTCCACATTGCAAACGCTGGATGCTGCCTGGCAAGGCAAACCTCTTGCTGCTTTAGAAACCTATTGCCATACAATTTTGAATTCCGCAGCCTTTTTGTACATCGACTGATCGAATGCCGGCGGGAAGTCCTGAAATGAACGATCGACAACCGATGCGAACAACGCGGCGTGATTTCTTCGCCCGGACGAGTGACGGCCTGTTCGGTGCGGCACTTACTCATTTGTTCTGTCGCGACTTTTTCGCGGGCTCTTCGGCACTGGCCGGCGAATCAGACCTGCACGACGCTGTTCCCCAATTCAACCTCAAACCGAAACCAGTTCACCACACACCTTCGGCGACATCGGTTATTCAGCTTTTTATGAATGGCGGACCGAGCCAAATGGATCTGTTTGACCCGAAGCCGGTCCTCAATCGGATGGACGGGCAAGCTTACCCCGGAAACGTCGAAGAGATCGGCAATCAAAGCACGGCCAACATCGGCGTGATGATGGGAGGCCAGTACAAGTTCGCCCGCCATGGTGAGTGCGGCATGTGGATGGCCGACGTGCTGCCGCATACCGCGCAAATGGCCGACGACATTTGCCTGATCAATTCGATGTGGACTGATCATCCAAACCATGACAATGCGCTGTACAAAATCCACAGCGGCCGATTGTTTATGGGGTATCCCACGCTCGGTGCTTGGACGGTTTACGGGTTGGGATCGGAGAATCAAGACCTGCCGGCCTACGTCGTGCTGACCGATCCGTTGGGGATGCCCAAAAATGGTACGCGCAATTGGACGGCCGGATTCTTGCCGCCGATTTACCAGGGTACACGTTTTCGCCCGACAGGCTCGCCAATTCTCAATCTTAAGCCGCAGTACGAGCAGCCCTCAGCGGTCACGGAATCTGCCCGCGGATTGCTCAGCCGGTTGGACGAGATTCATCGCGGCGAACGGCCACATTACTCCGAATTGGATGCACGTATTGAATCCTATAGCCTTGCGGCCCGCATGCAATTGTCGGCCGGCGAAGCACTCGACCTTTCACGCGAACGATCCCATACCCTTTCGATGTACGGCGTCGGCGAAAACGAGACCGACTCATTCGGGAGGCGTTGCCTGTTGGCCCGCCGATTGGTGGAACGGGGTGTCCGGTTTGTCCAAATTTTTCTTGAAGAACAACCCTGGGACAGCCACGTTGATCTGGCGTCGAATCACCGTGGGATTTGCCAGCGAACCGACAAGCCGGTCGCAGGATTGCTCCGCGATTTAAAACAGCGTGGCCTGCTCGATTCAACGCTCGTGATTTGGGGCGGGGAATTTGGACGCACTCCGACATCGCAAAAGTCAGGCGACATTTACACTGGCCGCGATCACAACATGCAGGCCTTTAGTACTTGGATGGCGGGCGGCGGCATCAAAGGGGGGGCAACCTACGGGACGACAGACGACTTTGGACACAAGGTGGTCGAAAACCCGGTCAGTGTGCACGATTTTCACGCCACGATTTTGCACCTCTTGGGGATGCATCATCAAAAACTGTTCTTCAAGCGTAGCGGCCTGCATGAACGGCTGACAGGATTCGAACCGCCAACAGTCATTACCGACATTTTGAGTTAAACGCCCTATCGTGGCTTGATTTTCGGTCGCGTATCGTTCAGATCCGCCCGATATGCTGCGCAATTCGGACTCGATTCACTATTCCTCGAAGTGAAAACTTAGATGCGACGCAATACGAAGTGAGATGCGATGGCATTGAATCGGCGAGACCTCTTAGGTACGGCGGCGGCCATTCCCTTCTTGGCGTCGAAATTCGCACATTTGAGAGATGATGCGGAAAGGCTCCCGATCGTCGATACAAACGTCAGTTTGTTTCAATGGCCGTTTCGGCGCTTGCCGTTGGACAATACGCACGCTTTGGCCGAAAAGCTGACCAAGTTGGGAATTGCACAAGCCTGGGCAGCAAGCTTCGAGGCGCTGCTCCACCGCGACATCGCCGGTGTGAACCAGCGACTGGTCGATGAGTGCAAAAAGTACTCGCAGCTCGTGCCGATTGGCTGTGTGAATCCGGCGCTTCCGTCTTGGGAAGAAGACGTGCGCCGATGTTTCAATATGTATCGAATGCCGGGCGTTCGCCTGCACCCGAACTATCACGGGTATGCACTCGACGACGATCGCGTTGCGAGTTTGTTGAAGATCGCGACCGAGTCACGGCGATTTATTCAGATCTCGGTTGCGATGGAAGACACGCGCACTCAACACAATTTGGTCCGGGTGAAAGACGTGGACTTAACGCCACTTCCGAACTTGCTGAAGAGGGTTCCCGGCGCGATCGTACAAGTTCTCAACTATCGCCCCCGACAACCGTTATTTGAAGATTTGGCTCAAAACGAGGGCCTCTTCTTTGACACGGCTCGTGTGGAAGGAACCGACGGCATCGCGAACCTACTGCACAGCATTCCTGACCGGGTGATGTTGGGGTCACATGCCCCCTTCTTCGTTCCCGAAGCGGCGTTGATCCGAGTCGCGGAATCGGAACTCACTGAGGAGCACTTCCGTCGTTTACTGTGGAAAACGGCACAGCAGATCGGAATGAGACGCCCCGCATGAATCAGTCTGCCGAACATTTGGGGATGCCCTCAACGAAACGACTCGAAAGCTATCGCATTTGGGATAGTTACTTCACACCGGCACATTCCCATCCCGGCAAGGACGGTGTCGGCCGACTGTACGACGATATCGAACGGTCACTGCCGGCTGTCCGGCGAGCCAAATTCGAAAAGCTTTGTTACTTTGCGCACGTCGGTTTGGGCACAACGACCGATGCCGATTTTGAAGCTGTCGCGCGCAGCCGGCCTGAAATCGTGTTGAGGCCATTGGAAAAGTGGCCCGAATTGCTGCTGGGCATGATTCAACTGAATCCGCACGATGTTGCCGGTTCGCTCGACGCGCTGAATCGCTGGTTGCGCGACGGTCCCATGCTCGGTGTCTACTTTTCGGGTGGCGGCCCGCATTCCATGACCTGCACACATCCCAATTTCAACCGCCTCGTCGAGCGAATCGCCGATCTCAATGGCGTGATCATGCAGCATACCTGGTACAAAACAGGTGGCAAGCAAGGCCCTGGCGAGTCGACGCCCGCCGAGTTAGCGGAATTGGCCGCCAGGTTTCCCGAGCAAAAGTTCTTGTGTGCGCATGCCGGCGGAGAATGGGAACGTGGCATCCGTGCCGTTCAACAATCACCAAACATTCTCGTTGAAACATCCGGCTTCGACCCCACGGCCGGATTCATCGAGATGGCTGTCAGGGAACTCGGTGCCGAGCGAATCGTATTCGGTAGTCACCTGCCCTCTCGTTCACTTGGCACCGAACTGGGAAAGATCGTCGGGGCCGAGATTACCGAGACCGATCGGCGACTGATTCTTGGTAAGAACTATCGCAGCCTGGTGATGCCGATCCTGCGATCAAAGGGATTGTAACGACGCAGTTCATCCGGTTGGGGGCCCAAGCGGCGATCGAAGGATGCAACATCGACCATCACTTGTTTGAGACGCATAGGGGCGAGCATCTGCGAACAGAGAGATCGCAGCGTCTCAAACGGCACGGCCCTTGGGAAATCTCACGCAAGACGACAGCATTCACCATTGTCGCGTCGTAGCGTCAGCGTGTAACGCTGTTGACCAACTCTTCAGCAGTCAGCACGGGCAGCGGATCGGGAACTTCAACGATCACGTTCGATTCCACAAGGATTTCCGCCAGCTCCTGCATTTGGTTGTTGAGAAACCCGACCAAACCAGGATCAATCGGCTTGGTGAACAGGAAGCGTTCAGTGAGATCATGATAGACTTCAACAGGCGGTTCTTGGCGAACCAAGGCTTTGTATGCTGCCAGCACTCCGCCCGTTCTCTGCACACCTGCCGAACAATGGACGAGCGTACGTTTCTGAGTCTCGACACCGTCGTGCAAAGCGGATATCGCAGCAGCGTATTGACGAATATCACCGGTACCGTCACCACCGAGTGGAAAGCGAAGGTGTTCGATTCCTAATCGATCGCAGGCTTCAAGTTCCGTCGTCTGATCGACATCCTTCGGATCGTAACCGGTTAGGTCGACGACTCTCTCGATGCCATTCTGGTTGAGAACACGCTCGATCAACGATGCGGAAAGCTGACCGCTTCGATAGACCTCGCCGTCGTACACGGTCCTCCAACGCTTGGGGATCACGCGATCTTCCAGCACTTCGAACCACACGACGACGCCCACAATCACGACGCTGAGAACTACCAGCCTCTGAGCGATTTTTTTTCTGGTCATGGTGCGCCAAATAGAGTGCGGTTGGTTCGACTGACTACGCTCCAGAGTTGTGTCAGCAGAATTAGTCGATGCCATAAGGTCTTTGCTGCCTTTGCGTTGGCAATTTTCATTGGCCGCCAGGCTACGGGGTCTCTATCGTGCGACGGTCGTCGACGCGTTCGGGATGTGAAATCTTGAGGATGGGTAATTAGTTGACTGCCAGTCGCGCTGTCAAGATGAAGCGGAGGACGCTTCACACTCCGATCGCCATGCCGCTGTCATTCGCTGGGCAATGGGGTGTGTTGAGAGTTTGGGGGGATCTTGCAGCACGAATTATGGACGTATTTTGCCGAATTTGGATGAGAATCCGTCTGATGGCATCGACAATGCAAATTTGTGAGCTGTTGCGTTTAAGTTGACGGACCAAGGCTGTTGTAATTTTTGCAATCCCCCGCGCATCTTGCGCGTCCTACTTACTCTTTTTGAGACACGAGAGGCGGCGATTCCGGCAGCATCGATATGCGATTCAAACGATCGGCCGATAACGACACGAGTTACCAGCCATTTCGAATAGTATCGGGGCATCAACACATTCGTGTAATCTCTCGACGTCATCCGCCGCCCTCTTGTCGCCCGGCGATCTTCGTTGAGTCAATTCTTCATGAAGCTCGTCTCGCGAGCAGTGTGCATCAACCTGAATTTCACAGCGGGGATCGCTGACAAATTGCGTGAATTTGTTCCGTGGTTTCGGTAAGTTGATCGAAAACGATTTCAAGAATGGGTGCTCACGCCGGTCTTCAAATTGGATCGAAGTGAACAGAAATTGACCACACGCTCCTTACGGATCCCGTTCCGGCCAAACCCACCACAATCAGCATCAAGCTCTGTAGAGATTTCGATCGCATTGCTCTTTCCAATGCCCGTGAATTGCGGTTTTGACAAGGTCTGCAACTGGAACCGCGAGGTAGTACGTTTACACGATTTTTCGAAACACTGTCGACTAATAAACTCCTGGCTTCAGATTCTTGAAACGAGTTGAAATGCAGACTGAGGATGCCGCTTCAAAAGACATCAATGCAGCGCCAAACCTCGCATTGGATGATGGGTCTCGCCCGCGACCGGGAGAGACAAGCGTTGTCTGGACGCTGTGGTTGACCTATGGGGCATTCTATTTCTGCAGGGTCAACATTTCGGCCGCGGTACCGGGTTTACAGGCGCCGACTCATGAGGGCGGATTGGGCATCGAGGCAGAGACCGTCGGTTGGATTCTCGGATCGCTGAAGATCACATACGCGATTGGCCAATTGATTAATGGTCAACTCTCAGAACGATTACCCGCCCGCAAGATGCTTGCCATCGGAATGCTCGGCTCCGCTGCGCTTTGCGTTTGCTTTGGTGCCGGCACAGCAGCCTATTTCTTATTGTTTGTTTGGGCCATGAATGGTTATTGCCAATCCTTGGGATGGACGCCGTGTGTGCGCGTGATGGCGAACTGGATTCCTATCACGCGGCGCGGCAAAGTGATTGGAATCGTAGGAACGGGTTATCAAGTGACTGCCGCGTTGGCGGTTATTGTGGCAGGTCATTCCGCCGAACTGCTGGGTTGGCGCGGCGCGATGTTTGTGCCGGCTGTTCTGCTGGCTGCCTGCTCGATTGTGATGTTCCTGTTTTTGAAGGAGCATCCGGACGATGTTTCCGCCGCGAATCCGACAGGCCCATCAATCACCGCAAACTCTGTGAAGCGACCATGGTCTGAAGTCGCCTATCTGACGATAACGAATCCAGCGCTGTGGCTGCTGGGGATTTCACTCGGGATGCTGAACGCATGCCGATACGGCTACTCGGACTGGGGCCTCGCGCATTTGAGCGAAGTTCAGAAGACAGGGTTGGGAAAATCGGCGTTGAAAATTGCGGTGCTCCCCGTCGGCGCTGTCGCCGGTGTCTTTCTTTCCGGTTGGGCCACCGACCGCTTCTTCGGTAGCCGGCGGGCGCCGGTCATTTGTGTGTTATTACTGCTGCTGGGGATCATGACGCTGTTCTATGACGCGGTTGTGCGCGCCAGTGCCTCGGGAACGGTTGTACTACTCGTGCTGATTGGATTCTGTACATTCGGTCCCCAGGTGTTGCTGGTCGGTACGGCTCCAGCTGACTTGGCGCGCGAAGGCACGTCGGCGGCAGCAGCGGGATTCGTCAACTTTATGGGTTACGTCGGTGCCGCATTGGCGGGAGACGTTTTAACTGGATACCTTTACCAGAACTATGGCTGGGAAGTGGCGATTTATGCTTGGGCCGCATGTGCGTTTATCGCGGCATTGACCGCTGGCGTATTGTGGACGCGTAGTTCGAGCAGCTGATAGGAATTCAACGGAAAGCGACAATGCGAGTCATCATCATTGGTGCCGGTCGAGGCAGCCGGTTAATGCCGACGACGGCCGACACACCAAAGTGTTTTGCCGAGGTCGAAGGCCGGCGCATTTTGGATTGGAGCCTGGAAGCGTTTCGCGAGAATGGTCTCAACGACGTTTGTTTTATCGGTGGATACTGCATCGAGAAAGTGCAAGAAGAATATCCGGAGTTCACATTCCGCGACAATCGTGAGTGGCGCAATAACAACATTCTCGCCTCGTTATTCTACGCAGAAGATCTCATGGACGAGCCATTTATCTGTTGTTACAGCGACGTGCTATTCAACAGAAACATTGTCAAAGAACTGCTGGCCAGCGATGAAGACATGTCGTTGGCCATCGATACACAATGGCTTACGCGATACGAGCATCGCACGGAGCACCCATCGGACGATGCCGAAAAGGTGACAGTCCAAGAAGGGACGATAACGCGAATTCATCGAGAAATCGCCGAATCGCATGCGTATGGCGAGTATATTGGCGTCGCACGATTCTCCGCCGCCGGTGCTACTCGATTGCGCGAGCATTATCATCGCTGCCGTTCCGAGTTTGCAGGTAGACCCTGGCGCGAAGCCAGAGTATTCGAAAAGGCGTATAAGATTCATTTGTTGCAGGAAATGATTGAAGCAGGCGAACGGATGGTTCCCATTAATACTCCCGGTGGTTACATCGAAGTTGATACCCAACAGGATTTCGAATACGCCCGCCGGTATTGGAAGGCCAAACATCTCGATCGATGATGGAGACCGCTCATGAGCGACACGATTTTGTTTCCCGCCTCGATTATCGGCTCCATGCCTCGTCCCAATTTTGTAAGGGATTTAATTGCCGAAAGCAGTTCGCATTCGCCAGAAGACTACCAGCGACTGATGGGGTCGGCCATACATTACATCGTCGCCCTGCAGGACGCCGCAGGCCTCGACGTTGTTTCCGACGGTGAGTGGTGGCGTAAATCGTACATCGGAGTCATTGCCGAATTGGCGCACGGTTTCGAACTCGGCACGAATCCGGCTGATGGACGACCTTGGACAATCGTCGTTGATAAGCTCTCTCCCAAGCAACCAGGATTCATTGCCCAGGAAATCTCATTCCTCAAAACGCTAACCAACAAACAGCTCAAAGCAACCTTGCCGGCGCCCGCACTTCTCGGCGAGCGCATGTGGGATCCGGAAGAATCGACTAAAGCGTATCCGACGCGCGAAGAATTTGTGGCCGCTTGCGTGCCGATTCTTAGAAGAGAAGTAGAGCTGTTGCGTGCAGAAGGTGTTTCCATCGTTCAAATCGACGATCCCCATCTTTGCCTTTTCGTCGATCCCGACGTGCGGGCGCAATACGACGATCCCCAACGGGCTTCTGATTTCGCAGTTGATATGGACAATCAGGTGGTGGATGGTATCGAAGGTGTCCGGTTGGCAGTGCATTTATGCCGACGGGCCGGGGCCAGGGCTCGCGGCGAAGCCGACCATCGCGGCGGTTACGATCCGATCTTGAAACAATTGGGGCGGCTCAAAGTCGATCACATCACCATGGAATTTACGACGCCGGGGGCCGGCGATATGTCTGTATTTCGCGAATTGCCGGAGCATGTCGAGGTTGGGCTTGGGTGCGTCAGTTGCCAACCAGGTCAAGTCGACTCGGTCGACACGATTGTCAATCGTGTGGAGGCGGCCCTTGGGTACCTGTCTGCTGACAGAATTACACTCAATCCCGATTGCGGATTTGCGCCGGGATCGGCTGCCGACGTCAGCATCGACGAAGTTTATCTGAAGCTACAAAATGAGGTTGAAGCTGCGACGCGGCTCCGCGAAAAATACGGCTGATCGCTGATCACAGTGCAATGGCGGGACGAAACCGATGGCCGCTGTGGGAGTTGATCATCAATTGGTGCGGCTTGGCGTTGGCTCGCTCTGCCGGCGTTGAATTGGTTGATCGCTCGGCACGGCACGCGAGGTTCCGTCAAAGCTGGTTGTTCCGAGGATCAAATTCGACCGCCGACCCTGGCCTTGGATAGGAGTTGCTTGATACGATAGGGAATACCAGCCGCGGCGATTCAGCTAAACGCCGCAAACGAATTCCTTCCACCCCCACAGGGCGAACGATGCAGCTTCGCGTTGCCAACCAAATCGCTTTCGAAAACCTGCCTGTAATATTCGCCGCGATCGGGCGGATGTCGGTCGTGTTTTCCTTATGCCTCTTTCCAATTCAAGAGTCTCCTGCCGACGATCAAGCCGACCAAGTTCGGGCAATTCTTTCCAAGTATTGCTATGCATGCCATGGCGATGGAGGCAACGAAGGCGGGCTGGCCCTTGACGAATTGTTTACGGACCAGAATTTGCAACGAAGTCGAACACCATGGTGGGCTGTCCTTAAAAATGTGCGGGCTGAAATCATGCCGCCGGTCGGCGAGCCGGACCCCACACCGGAGGAAAAGCAGCTCCTGGCGGATTGGATCAAGACTCGCGTTTTTCAGCTCGATCCGGAGCATCCCGATCCCGGACGTGTTACCCTCCACAGGCTCAATCGAACGGAATATCGAAACACGATTCGCGATCTGACGGGGGTCGACTTCGATACGACGGGCGAATTCCCACCGGATGACACTGGTTACGGGTTCGATAACATCAGCGACGTTTTGAGCATTTCGCCGCTACTGCTCGAGAAGTATCTCGTGGCGGCCCGCACGATTGTCGAGCAATCGGTGCCCACAGTCACGCGGACGATTCCTCGGCAAACCTTTGCTGGCGACGACTTTCGAAATGGGAAGTCACGCGGTGAGCGGATGTCGTTTTATGAAGCCGCAACCGTGCGACGCCGATTCTCGCTTAAGCACGATGCCAGGTACCGCGTGGTCCTGAATGTGACCGTTGCCGGTGGATTCGACTTCGATCCCGGCCGGTGCCAGGTGGCTTTCGCCATCGATGACGAGCCTCGCTTCGAGCATGCCTACAAATGGGAATCGCGGGAAGAGTACAAATATGAATTCAAGACGCGGTTGAGTGCTGGCGAACATTCCATGTCGCTCTCTCTGAATCCGCTGACTGCCAAGAGCAAGAAAAAGGGAGGAATCAGCTTCCGAATCGATGCCGTTCATGTCGAAGGGCCGCTCGACAGAAAGTATTGGGAGCATCCCAACGGCTACGAGCGGTACTTTCATTTGGACGAACCGCCCGCTGAATCCGACCAACGAAAACAATATGCTCGCGAAGTTCTGCGACGAGTTGCCACGCGGGCTTTCCGGCGGCCCATCAACAATGAGCAACTCGATCGGTTGGTTGAGATCGCGCAATTCGTCGATCAGCGACCGAACCGATCCTTCGAAGAAGGCATTGCCCATGCGGTGACAGCCATTTTGTCCTCTCCGCGGTTTTTGTTTCGTGTCGAACAAAACCTGGAGGATGAACAGCAACCATACCCTTTGATTGACGAATATGCGCTGGCCAGTCGATTATCGTATCTGTTTTGGTCGACCATGCCGGACGACGAACTGTTTGCACTCGCCGAACGAGGCGAACTGCGAGCCAACCTCGATTCACAAATCGAGCGCATGCTGCAGGATGAACGCTCGGAGGCCATGATCGACAATTTCGTCGGACAGTGGCTTCAGTCACGCGATGTCGAAAGCGTTTCGATCGACCCCTTGGCAGCGTTCGGATTTCGGCAGGAATACGACGATCTCCGCGAACACCTTTACTCCCTCGGATTTCGCAGGCGGAGTCCGGACGCCGACGATCCGCCGGAAATCCATGCGGCATTAGACCGGCTCAACGAGCTGCGCGAAATCCGTGCTGTGTTTGACCGAGGTCTGCGCACCGACATGCGCCGCGAAACAGAAATGATGTTCGAACATATCGTGAAGAAGGACCGTAGCGTCCTCGACCTGATTGATGCCGACTATGCATTTCTCAACGAACAATTGGCGAAGCATTATGGGGTCGAGGGGGTCGACGGAGACGAGATGCGACTTGTCAAACTTCCCTCCGACAGCCCACGCGGCGGCGTACTGACACAAGGCACGTTTTTGATGGTCACTTCGAACCCCACGCGAACCTCCCCCGTCAAACGTGGGCTGTTTGTTCTCGACAACATCCTGGGGACCCCTGCCCCGCCCCCGCCGGCTAATGTCCCCGAACTCGAATCGGCCAAGCCGAAATCCGCCGACAAGGAGCCGACCCTTCGCGAGCTATTGGAAATCCATCGTAGCGAGCCGCTGTGCAGTTCGTGCCACTCGCGTTTCGATCCTTTGGGCTTGGCGCTGGAAAACTTCAACGCAATCGGTGTCTGGCGTGACCAAGAGCATGGACAAGACATCGATCCTTCAGGCGCGTTAATTACGGGTGAGTCGTTCCGCGATATTTTCGCACTCAAAGCGATTCTTAAAGAATCTCGCCGACAGGATTTCTATCGTTGCCTGGCTGAACGGTTTCTGACATATGCACTTGGACGCGGTTTGGAGTATTATGACCAACAGACGTTGGACGATCTGGTCCGCCAATTGAACGAAAACGATGGCCGTTTCTCGGCGTTGCTCAAGGGGGTCATTCAGTCAGCACCCTTTCAGCGGCAGCGTCGCGTGTCATCGAAATTGGCAAAGTCGCAGGCCACGAAATCGGGGTCACAACCATGACAAACAATGTCGATTCGAAACAGTCGCAGTTCATAACACGGGCTGCTTCCATCAGCCGTCGTCGTTTCTTGCGGGGCGTCGGTGTCGGACTTTCACTTCCCATCTTTCCGTCGTTGCTGGTAAGGCCAGCCCGAGCGGCCCTCGAATCAGGTGCCGGGAATAGCACAGTCCCGCTCCGTACTGCGTTTGTGTATGTCCCGAACGGAGCCCAGCAGAACGCGTGGTTCCCTAGCGGTCAGGGCAAGGATTTTGCCTTTAACCGCACAATGCGACCCATCGAAAAACACAAACAGCAGATTCAAGTATTTGCAGGGCTTGACCACCAACACGCCGAAGCCGGTCCGGACGGCGCAGGGGATCATGCTCGTGCCAATGCGACGTTTCTGACCGGCATGCGAGCCCGCAAAACGGCAGGAAGCAACATTCGCGTTGGCCAATCGATCGATCAATTGATTGCCGAACGCATCGGCGACCAAACCCGTTTCCCGTCGTTGGAACTTACTTGCGACTCGATCCGCAAATCAGGCCGGTGCGATTCAGGATACTCGTGCGCTTATCAATACAATATCTCGTGGAAATCGGCTTTCACTCCGATGACGCCCGAGCCAAGCCCCCGAAAAGTTTTCGAGCGTTTGTTCGGTTCTGGCGATGACGTCGGTGCGAGGGTTCGCTCGCAACGACAGCACGAACAACGATCGGTACTCGATTTTGTCTTGGATGATGCGCGGTCCCTCAATAAGGAACTCGGCGGCAAAGATCGCAAAAAGCTGGATGAGTATCTCACCGGCGTGCGCGAGTTGGAACGACGCATCGAACGGATGGAACAGTTCCCGGAACTGCCCCGTCCCGACTTCGAGGTTCCACACGATGTTCCCGAAGAATATGAAAATCACATCGACATAATGTTCGACCTACTGGTGTTGTCGTTTCAGACCGATTCGACTCGTGTGGCGACGCTACTGATGGCGCACGACGGGTCCAACCGAACATTCCCGCAGGTGGGAATTTCAGAAGGCCATCATTATTTGACGCATCACCAGGAAGAAGAAGAGGTTCGCCAGAAGGTTGCGAAGATCGATCTCTTCTACATGCGGCGATTTGCCCGTTTCCTCGATCAAATGAAGTCCCAAAAAGACGTCGACGGGACATCCCTGCTTGATAATTCGATGATCATTTACGGCAGCGGCATCGCCGACGCCGACAGGCACACGCACAACAACCTGCCCGTTATCTTGGCCGGCAACGGTCGCGGTCGACTGGAGCCAGGTCAATTCCGCGTGCATGACGGCGTGCCTATGACAAATCTCTATTTGAGTCTTCTCGACCGGCTGGATATGACCGATATCGAGCGCTTCGGGGATTCCACCGGGCGTTTGACGGAGATCTGAAAGCATCTGCCCCATCGGGGAGGGCGCGGCTTCTGCCGAGCCGCCGGAAACTAGAAAGTCCGCCAATACTTGCCCGGACGAAAGTTTTCGAACTCACCGACGGCTGCAATCACCAGTTAGTTGGTACTCTCTAGGACAAGCGCCGGCGTGTTCTTCGACGATCGATAGTTGAGTCGGTCTCAATAGAAGGGATGCGCTTCGAGGGGCTTATGGTTGTCTTATCTCCCGACAATGTGACCTTACCCACAACATGAAGAACTTTCTTCAATTCTTGACACTGCTGCTGTCGTTGGCGACGGTTCTGCTGATTGGCAGCGCCCATGCCGATCCGCCTAATATCGTCATCATCTTCACCGATGATTGGGGCTACGGTGATTTGGGCATTCATAACGCTCTCGATGATGTCGCGACTCCGAATTTGGATCGGCTCGCCCGAGACGGTGTTCTCTTTACCGATGGCTACATTACGGCACCGCAGTGTGCACCGTCTCGTGCCGGGCTCATGACCGGTCGCTATCAGCAGCGGTTCGGTTTCGACAGCATTCCCGATGGACCACTTCCGCTTGATCAAACGACTATGGCCGATCAGCTACGTTCGGCAGGCTACGTGACCGGGATGGTGGGCAAATGGCACCTCGAGCCAAATGCCATCTGCCTCGGTTGGGCGCGTCAGCATCATCCGAATTCCATCAAGAATGGCCGAGTCAACGTCGCTCGCGAATTCGCGTTGCCCTACTATCCACAGAATCGCGGCTTTGATCGATACTTTTTTGGACAACGGAAATCGTATTGGTCGAACTTCGATCTCGATGGCCAAGATTTGAACCGCAGGGGAGAGCGCGTCACCGACCAGCGGTTTCGGGTCGACGTGCAAACCGATGCCGCCTTAGCCTTCATTCGCCGCCAAGGTGAAAGGCCGTTTCTTCTTTATCTCGGTTACTACGCCCCTCATGTTCCTTTAGAAGCCACGCCCAAATACCTCGCGCGGTTCCCGGGCGACATCCCGGAACGTCGACGAACTGGGCTAGCGATGATGTCGGCCGTTGACGACGGAGTTGGCAAGATCCGAAACCTGCTAAACGAAAAAGGGCTGGCCAACAATACGCTGATGGTTTTCACCAGCGACAACGGTGCACCGCTGGGAGCGCACCAGGGCAAACTCATGGACGATGTTTTACCGGTCGATAAAGCGGGGCCGGCCTGGGATGGGTCGCGAAATGATCCGCTTACCGGCGAAAAGGGAATGCTGGCCGAGGGGGGAATTCGCGTGCCGATGATCTGGTCATGGCCTGACCGATTACCAGCAGGAATGATTTATCGCGAGCCGATGATCTCGCTCGACATCACCGCAACAGCGTTGTCAGCATCGGGTGTCGAGGCAGGCGACGAATCGGACGGCATGAATATTCTGCCGCACCTAACTACCGATGGTTCCGAACCAGAGCGCGACCTGTTTTGGAGATTCTGGAGCCAGTCGGCCGTCCGTTCCGGAGATTGGAAACTCATTCGGGCTGGTCAGAATCGCGAACTGCTGTTTCACATCAGTGACGATCGAGAGGAACGGCAGAATCTCATCGATCAGCATCCGGAAATCGCAGCCCGACTCAAAGCGAAGCTTGCGAAATGGTCCCAACAGCTTGAACCGCCAGGACACCCAACCAGGGAATGGAACAACCAGGAACGCGGCTGGTTCCAGCACTACTTCGGACAATAAAGGGCCGTTCAATTCATCGTGTCGCTTCTGTGAGGCAGTTGATTCCTTGACTCGATTCGCGCGTCAATGTCAGTAAACAATTACGACCACACGAGCGCGACAACAAAACCAATAATCGCTGCAAGAAAGGCGACAGCCGCCAGGACTTTTCCCAGCCCTCGAACTTGGGGAACGGCTTTGTGGCGGACTTGGTACAGCACAATAATCGCTCCACCTGCGATGACTAACGCCAACAAATCCCACGCCGCTTCGTTTCGGAAAAAACTCCGGTACATCGCGTCGATCAAGAGCGCAAAGGTCAACACGTTGTAGGCCAACTGGGTACCGGCATACTCGATGGCGATCGTCCGCTCGTCCCGCTCTACGCTTGGGTGCGTCATCATGATTTCTCCTCCAAAAAGAATAGCTCTTCGACCGGCTTGTTCAGCCGCTTAGCGATGGTCAGGGCCAGTAGCGCCGACGGGTTGTACTGGCCGTTTTCGATCGAGCTGATGGTTTGTCGGGTCACGTACACCAGTTGGGCGAGTTGTTCCTGCGAAAGGTTGTGCTCGGCTCGGGCGACTTTCAATCGGTTTCGCAGGTTGAATGCTGACATGCTGCTTTACTCCTACACCGATCGTACTCGTCCGGCCCGAAATGTCAAGTAAACTTGTCATAATGTCGCTAATAGTTGTCATATTGACAGTTTTACTTGGCGTTTTAGGCACAGCCCCGACTTCGAGTCCCGTTCGCCTCAGTCCTGCCCGGTTAGGCAACCTGTTTCGGTTGTGACAATCATTCTCAAGGTGAGGGGCGAGCGTTCCGACTCCGATGAAGTGTGAAAGTGCGCGAACCTGTCGGCAAACGGAGTCAAGGCATGGGGAAGATATCTAGGCTGACTCCCCGCCGACTCCTGCGGATCTGCCTGGCGACTGCGATCGGGCATGGCGCTGCATTTTCGGCGTTGGCACAGCCGGCACCTGGTCTCATCACCCAATTCGCCAGCGATTCTGTCGAAGACCCCTCACTGCTGGAACCAATCTTCGGTCCGCGACCAGCCATAAATGTTGAACCGGTCTATTACGGCGAAGTCTTCACGAACACCAAAGGGGGCGTCTCCACGAACGGCGCCACCCGCTACAACGCTCTGCTGGATCTGCCGGTTGTGATCAACTTCGACAAGATGGACGCTCCCCTTCCCGGCCGGTTTTTTCTGTTAGCACAAAACACGCATGGCAGAGGCCTTACTCAAGACTTTGTTGGGGACACGTTGGTACTCAGCAACATCGATTCGGGCAACAACATCATGCAGGTGAGCGAGTATTGGTGGGAGTTTCCCCTTTTCGAGGACAATGTGTCAGTGCGCCTCGGCAAGCAGGATATCAATACCGAGTTCAAATTGCTGGAGTACGCGGCCGACTTCATTCAATCGTCGTTTGGGTTGTCACCGTCCGAGACAGCACCGACCTATCCCAATCCCAGTATGGGAGTGGTCGTTTTAAACCAACTGACCGATTCACTTCAGTTCAAAATCGGCGTCTGGGACTCACTCGCCGAGGGCGGCACGTGGGGATTTTCAGGGAATAACCTCCACACCGTCATCGCCGAATTGCAGCACACACACGCCCTCGACGGCGGGCAATTACCCGGATCTGTGGAAATCGGCGCTGGTTTCTTTTCGTCCGGCGATGTCAATGGAGAGTCACTGCCCGAAGCCCATGGCTACTACGTGCAGGTACAACAATACGTGTTTCGCGAATTCGATTGCTGCGATAATTCGTTGCAAGGACTGGCGTTGTTCGGGTCGTTCTTTCCCCGTTTTGGTGAATCCGGAGATATCGATCGCGGTATCGAGAATAGCCTGGTCTTGGGCATGACGTACCGCGGGCCCATTCCTGGTCGAAACCAGGACGTCGTCGGCGTCGGGTACGCCTGGGCAAAATTGAACCAAGCAGGACCGAATGACGAGGAAGTCATAGAGTTCTTCTACAAGGCTCAGTTGACCGACTTCATGAGTTTGCAGCCAGATCTGCAATTCATTGGCACACCATCAGGAATCTACCCCGATTCACTGGTCGCCGGATTTCGATTTGAGATTGCACTGTAAGCGCCGCAGCACTCGGATGGCGACCGAGCCATCGGTCTCTACCGGAGCAAGAATGAGGCAGGTGTACTCCAGCGTATCACGCTGACTTATGGCCAAGACAATCGCGTTTTGTTCTACGTGGTTTGGCTCCCACGAGCCAGAAGCGCCCACGAGAAAAAGTAGACCGCTTTAACGCAGTTTCGGCAGTTGGATGTTCTGCTCGAAGAGTCCACGTCGTGCAGCCTGCATTTCAGGTTGAAGCGGCAAATCGCTGCGCCGACGAATAAGCAGCGGTGCATTCTCCTGAGGCCCGAGTCCCTTTTTGACAATCACGAGAATCGCGCCGTCCTGCTGCTTGCCCTCATTCCACTGGTCGAGGAAGTCTTCCACAGGAACACGAATATTGCCTCGAATCGGATCGGCCAGAAAGACGCGGTCGCCAACGAACCCGCGTACGATCACAAAGTGTTCATATCCACGCACGTCGACTCGAACGATGACCGGAATCTTGCTCTCCACCAACTGCTGCAAACTGACTTTTCCGATCGATGATAGATATCCCTGATCGACGGCTGCTTTGCGCAGGTCGGTCATTGACAGCCCATTTTCGACGCGATCTCGAGTTTCTTCTTCGTTAAGCACATTCAAAATTGCGTCAATGAATTGCTCTTCAGTGGCGGGATCGCCCCAGTAATAGCGAATTACGGTTGCCAACGCCGCTGCACCGCAGGAAAAATCACGCTTCTGCATGACAATATGCCGTTCACGAAGCGTCTTCCAGCTGATGACCTCTTTTTCGATAAATCGCTTGGGGTCACGTACGACTGGTTTTTGCCCGCTCGCGGAATCGACCAGCCAAACACCGGCGGCTGAAAATGACAATAGCAGGACTGAGAACACACTCGCTGAACAACGCACGGGATTACTCCGAAAGGTCATATCATAGGATTCGTCAACCCGCCTACGACGCCGTTGCATTACTGACCGCAGTTGTAATTCGCGCAGTTGCCGCCCGGTAGCCAGCCACAACAGCAACAATCACGCTGCGGACGCCACGTGATGACCACACCGAAATCGGCTTGTGGGGCATCATCGTTGAGGCCAAATCTGACGAACGGTTCGAAGATGTAGTTCGCATTCTTCGAGTAGACCATCGAAAACCGCAAACTAAACGGTTCTGACATCGAATCAGAAATCGCGATACCGTCCGATTTGGTTTGATGTTGGAAGGCTCCTTCGAAAACGCCGACGAATGTCATTTGGTCGTTCACCGAGAAGCCCGTCCCGAAGTTGTAGACGATGATTTCCCCCGGATCGATCTTACTACCGTTCCAGGTGCGGTCGAACTGATGGCCGTAACCAAAACCGCCAAACATGACCGCGGGATCAATCGTTTTGACAAACAGCAAGTTCGCCCCGACGCCCCAAAAACCGGAGCCCAGCGCTGCCGGGCCAGGGCTGAAATCAAACGGGTCAGCCCCTGTCGGTGCACTGGAAAAAACCGAACCAACGATGTCTGCTCCAGCTTGCGCCTGGCGCTTCAGCAGGTAATTGAACCCAAACGTAATATCGCCCCCGCCGAAGCCGCTGGAGATTGTATCGGTAACAACGTTCGAGCGCTCAACGTTTGTGAAACCGACCGGTGCGGCTGCAAATAATTGCAATTCGTCGGTGGCTCCATACCGAATTCCAAGCGGCGTAAAGATTTGTCGCGCCCGAGCTCGCTGTGTGATCAACAATTCCGTTGAACCGGGAACCGGGTTTGTGCCGAGCCCCTTGAATTCGCGCCATCGGTATTGAAAGCCCGTATCAATGGCTAACTCGCCTTTCTCTAGCAATGGAGCCGTACGACGTAAGAACAGCAGTCGCGTATCTTCCGGAGCCTCACCCAAGGTTTGATTTGAGCTCCCAGCGGCCGGCGTCGTCTGCGCAATCGGAACGACAACGGGCGTGGATTCCACATTGGGCAGAAGCGAATCGAGCCGAATCACACCTCCGGGGCTGCCACCATCCGACCGTAGGAGCGAGCCGCCAAACGCTGGTGGTTCGTGTTGGATAGGCGAACGGTTCGGCGAATGCGGTTCTTCCGCGTGCGCTATGCCGGCCACCAACATCAGCAAGGAGGCCCCGAGACGGAGTCCAAGCACACGAATGGCGCTCAATTGCGGAGTAGAACCCTCTTGTGATGTCTTCATCCGTGCCATCCTTGATCCGGCTTGTCATAGGTTTCCGAGGCTTGAGGCGGTTACCTAATCGGAACAATCGTCATTTTCGGACACTGACATTGGGCCCATCATTCGCTAGCAGGG
This sequence comes from Planctomycetaceae bacterium, assembly GCA_028284485.1. Taxonomy (GTDB): domain Bacteria; phylum Planctomycetota; class Planctomycetia; order Planctomycetales; family Planctomycetaceae; genus JANQRQ01. The sequence goes on from JANQRQ010000229.1 coordinate 26,341, forward strand.
ACTGTCTGACCAATAAAACCGGAACAATGCGAATAATTTCCCCAAGTTTTTCAAATTAACAGTTTCGGGGCGATCAAGTTGGCCAGATCGGGCCTGCAAACTCGAAACCAGAGGTATCGGCTCACCGATGTTCGGTCCCCGAAATGCATCTCGCGACTCGATGGTTCGTTGAGGCACCTCAGCGGGTTTGGGGGCGGCCGGTGTGGTGCAGCGACATTAACTATTGCTACCAAACAGTTTGTTTCCATTCCGTAGATCGACGCCTTCCTGTTTTGGGCACGTACAGTCAACGAATCAATCATCTAAGAATGGGTAAGATTGCCAAGTATTAACAATTAAAATGGTTGCGGCGACGATTTCGTCTTGTTAGTCTGCTAGAACCTCAAGCAATACGCCCCCATGTCGTAGTTTTGTATCTCTAATTCGCTTGGTTCCGGAGGTGTTTATGAGGAACTATTTTGTGTGCGCAATCGCGCTCGGGTTACTGTCGGTTTCTGTTGAAGGCGCGCAGGCTGCTGATTCCGCTTCGCCCCAGAATGGCCAGATTTCGAGTACCGAACTCGATCAATTCGGCCTTGGAGGCATGCAAGTTGTCTCTGATGAAGAGGGACAGGAGATTCGAGGTAAGGGATTCGGCGGCATCTTCTGGGCGATCCATAGTCAGATCGTTTATGCCGCTCGTCAGAATCTGAGCCCGAGCCAAGTCTACTTGCTGGGCAAGATCGGCCATAAACTGACCGGTTACAACCGACGAAGTTACTGATTGTTGTCGCATCGAAATTTGGCCCGTAAAAGGCCAAATCGCCATTGATGACCAAATCAGGATTGAAACGAAAACGGCGTCTGAATTCGATTCAGACTCCGTTTTTTTTTGTCTCCAAGCTGTGCTGCTACTTTCAGCCTTTCTTTTTCGGTGGCGATGAAGGTTTCGGTTCCACCTTGGCCACATCGGGCGTGGCCTTCCTGACAAATTCAGCATCAGTTGCTTTCGCCTGACTTGTTTCCGCCACCGCCGATTCGCCGGGCTCCTCCGTAGCGGGTGCACCGTTCATTGTATCTGGCGTCAGCTTTGCCAGATACTCCGGCACTTCAACGCCGCCGATGTCCTTCATCACCTGCATCATGGGGGGCAATGTGCGCGACATGCCCTGCAAGAAGTTTGAAGTCGACGTCTGGCCGTTGGTTCCGCCGTTCTCCCAAACCACGACCTTGTCGAACTTGATGTTCGAAATCGCCTGGGCGGAGGTTTCTGCCAACGTTTCGAGATGTTCCAGCATCAACAATTGGAATGCGGCTTGGGAACCACCGCAGGCGTCGATAATCTCACGTAAGCCTTCTCCCTTGCGCGCCAGGATTTCGTACTGACCTTTGGCTTCCGCTTCGAGTTTGGCGAAGATCGCGGCCGCTTCACCTTCCGCTTCGAGGCGGCGTTTTTGCATTTCAGCCTCGGCGTCGACAATGATCTTGGCTTTTTCGGCTTTGGCTTGGGCCTCCAACTCGGCACGCTGTTCGGCTTCAATTTTTTCGGCTTCCGCGAGCGCCGCTTTGGCCATCGCCCGGTTCTGCGCTTCGAGAACGGCCGCTTCCGCTTCCCGTTTGCGTGTTTCCCCTAATTG
>JANQRQ010000239.1 GCA_028284485.1 Planctomycetaceae bacterium
GGCCACCGGCGTGCCATTCGGGGCGATCACCTGCCCGGCGAATCGAAATGAAGTCGCATCTGCGGTCGCAGGCGTTTCCGTCTTGATTTGTTGAGCACCGCTGGACTGACCGGCCGACTCAGCGACTGCGGCAATTCCGGCTGGCTTTTCTTTCGTGAGACTCACCGTCCGGTTCATCGCGCGCTTGGCATTCGGTCCGGTGACGTCGCCTAATTCAATCACGTCACCCGGTTTGGCGTTGGTCAGATCGATTTGGAATTTATTCTTGTTGTTGGAGAAACGGCGCGCGTTATAGGCGTCCATTTTGTAAACAAGACCGGCGTGCAAACCCTTCAGGACAAATCGACCCTTGTCGTCGGTATAGCAATCGTCAATCCGAAACTCGCCAAGCGAACTCTTCTCGCAGTGAATACCGTAGCCTTCGGCTGGCACTCCGGTTTCGGTCTCGATTAACCGGCCGGTCACGCGCACCGCGGGTTCGAGCGACACGACGATTTCTTCGGGGGCATCCCCCGTTAGCAGATACTGCCCGACCAGCAATTCGTCCTCGTTTTTGAAGAAGAGTTGCCTTGGCCCCTTCCCATCGTACCCTTCAACTTGAAACGTTTCGTTCTGTTGCGAGTTCCAGAAAACGTCATTCACTACCTGACCGACGACTTTGAGATCGCTAATCGGATCGCCATTCGGCCCAACGACGCGGCCTGGTATCGTTTGACCTGCATCGAGCACAAAATCGCATTTGAACGACTCGGCATCGACAGGCGGATCGATCTGCTTGAGCAGATGCCAATTCGACAACGGCATTCCGGTCGGGGTCGTCGGAAGCGACATGCTCCCCTTCCGGTAGCCATCGATCAATTCAGCTCCCACGGCGCGGGGGTACCCTTTCCCATCCATCGAACGCGCCATCGCCACCCCCGGTCCCGGTAATCCGGGCACACGATAGCGGCCGTCGCTGTCGGTCCGGTATCGGAATATCCGCCACGCTTGTTTGAGACCCAGTTTGTCGAGCGTGTTGGGATTTTGCCGCAAAGCGAGGTAATCGACGTTGGCCTTCAACGGTTTCCCGGTTTGTTTGTCGGTGACCCTGCCCTCGATCCAAAACGTCTTTTTCACCTGCACGACGATCTGCTTGGCTGGGAATTCCTCTTGGGCCAACGCGACCTCATGCGCGGCCATCAAATATGGCTCCGATTTCGGCGGGACCGCATTCAAGACATGCCCCGAACCGGGTGGCATTCCGGTAATTCGAAAACGGCCCTGTTCGTCGGTCGTCGCCTGCAGGTGATAAGTATTCAGGCGAACTTTTTCCTCGCCCGATTGACTTCCTTCCTGGAACAGCCGCTCGACGAAAACAAGAGTGTCGGCAATCGGTTCGCCGGAGTCATAGTCCCTGACGACCCCTTCCACGGCCACCGAAGGTCCGACCGATATTGAGAAGTCCCAACCGGCATAGGTTTCTTGGTACCCCTCCGGATAGAAATCCAAATGAGGGACTTGTGCCGGCTCCATCGAACGACCCAGGACCTGTATCAGTTGCCCCTCGACATTCTCGCCGACGACGGCCAGCGTGACCATTTGATCGCGACCGATCCCGTCGAGCTCAAACTCGCCGTTCGCATCGGTCGTCACTGCGGGAATCAACCGTTGCAACACCTGGCGTTCCAGCCAACCGTATCCGGTTGATGTCGCGTTTAAGGCATCGTAGACGTACCGCTTTGATTTTTCTGCGAATGCTTTCTGCAACAGATCGACGTCCGGATGCTGCAGATTTTCGACCTGCACGGTCGCGCCGCGTACCGGTCTTCCTTCCAAATCAACAAAGCGCCCACGAATCGGGCGATCGGCCGAACGAAGTTTCAATGTTCGGCTGGCAAACCGACCGATCCCCAAGGCTTTGTCGACTCGCGTTTGAATTCTCTCTTGTCGTTCCGGATTGATCATTTGGTCGCCAAACACTTCCAGCGGCAACCAATCGAGACCGTGTCGGTCTGCCTGGGCCACAACTTGCGGCGATAGGGTGCCAAGTTGCGACTTAACCGCGGCGGCGAGGTCGCCATCGAGTGCAAAGTGAAACTTTCCCTGGTCGTCGCTGGTGGTCATTACAGACAGCGATCCCGGAACGAACTCTTCGTGCGATGTGATGGCCAGCGAAATCTTGGCACCTGCGATCGGCTTGCCATCGGAATTTGTTACGGAACCGGAATACAACAACTTCTGCTGGGCCTCAGCGGAATCGCGACTTGAACCGGATTCGCCCCCGCTCGTTGACGCATTCGTTTCAATTAAGGCGACTGCGAATTGATCTGAACCTGCTGCATCGGCAGATTGATCGTCACTGGCTGCGTCACCCACTTCGGCATCAGCGACCGCAATCTCATCTGGTTGTCGAGGATCATTCGCTTGCGTTGCCGGCCGCAACGCAGCCGCCAGCGTGATCAACGGCACCAAAAACACCATGAGCGCCAGCGACGTCATCCATGTGAAACGCTGCGACAAGGGGCGCGTGAAATCGAGAATCGCATTGATTCGGCTTTCGACATTCGAGGTGCGGGCCATCGAAATACCAGTCGAAACAAGACGACTTCTCCCGGAAACTTCGGAAGCGAGTTCCAAAAGGTGTCGGGCATACGTCGTTCGATCGCCTGTGGAATCGATTGCCGCATCGTCGCAGGCAATTTCCGCCAATGTTCCCAATTGAGTCCGCAGCCACCACGCCAACGGATGGAACCAGTACACGCAGCGGTTGAGATTCGCCAACATCAAAACTGCACAATCGGCCCGCTCGATGTGCATCCGTTCGTGAGCCAACACGGCTTGCAGTTTCGTGGTCGACCAACTCGTCCACTCCGGCGGCAACAAAATTCGGGGACGAAACACGCCAAGCGCGATTGGCACGCGCAATAGTGGACATTCGCTGATTCTTATTTGACGAGCGTTCGTCGACACCCAACTGGTGTTGATTCCTTGTGCCGATAGTTCCTCTGACGAAATCGGCAACGAACAGTAGACCAGCCTGATCGAGCAACCGACGCCGATCAGCAACCTCAGCGCCAATAGACCCGCACCGGTCAGCCAAATCCCAAACAACGCTGTCGGCCACCAAGGTTGCGACGAACGGTGCGCGAGGACTTGCGACGTGATTGCAGGCACTATCGCCGGCTCGACGCTTGAAGGCCCGACATCGGCGGATTGCGCAGCCTCGGTTTCCGCCGTTGAAGATGCCTCGGCGAATTGACGATCGAAGTCCGAAACATACGGACCGACCGGCATTAGATCGGCTTCGCGCCAGGGCTGCTGATCCATTGGAATTTCGGTAGCTGCTTGATCAGCGACATCGACGGTGTCGGCTACTGGCTCAATCTCCTGCGGTGCCGGTAACGCTGTCTGTTCAGTCGAGACAACCGTGTCGGTGACTTGTTCCCCGACAGAAATCGTCCACGATTCGGGAACAGCAATCGGCAAGCGAAGCGCGGGAACAACCTGCGACAAAATCGGTAGCAGCAACATACCGACTAACACACCGGCCCAGGCCCGGTGACGGAAATTGCTGTCCCTTAAACGGGGCAGGCGCAAGACCGCTGCAGCTACGATCGCCAGCAATACCGCTTTTGCCGAAACATCCAAGGCAACGATCAACCATTGTAGTGAGAAGTCGAACATCACTATTCCCTCACCGCGTGGGATTGAAGATTCATTTTCAAGTGGTCAGTGTCTTCCGTTGCAATGCGAGCATTGTTTGGCGGGGACTGCTTACTTCCGGGGTGGCTTTTTGCGTCGTCGCGCCGATTTCTGTTGCTGCTCGGCCTTGGCGATGCGTTCCGCCAATTCCCGCAGCTTCGCCGGCGTGATCAACTCATCGTCAACCATGCCGACTAAGAGATTCTCCACCGAACCACGGCAAAGCTTATCGATAATGCCGCGTACTTGTTTCGAGGCGACATTTTCGGGCTGCACACGCGGTCGATAGATGAACGTTCTTCCGTCGACATCGTGATCGAGGTAACCTTTTTCTTCGAGGCGTTTTAGCACCGTGCGGACGGTCGACTCTTTAATCTCTTGCTCCTGCTGCAGCTCCAACCGTACGTCTTCCGCAGTTGCCTGCCGACGTTCCCACACGATTTGCATTACCGCGTATTCGAGCGGGCCGAGTGGCTTCTTGCCTGGTTGTGTCATGGTGATCGCTCCTCCGGCGTTTTACGCTGACTCGTGGCTGCGAGTGCTACTTCTGTTGACCGCGTTGTGATTCGACTTTGTTTGATTGATTCTCGATTTGCGCTTGTTCAACTCGCTCCCAAGCTCCGACCCATCGACTTGCTCCCAAGCTCCGACCCATCGACTCGTTCTTAGGCTCCCATACATCGACTCGCTGCCAGGCTCCCATACATCGAGCGGTCCGGCTGAAGACTTAAATCCCCAAGACCCAACTTCTGTTACCTCTCCCCTGTGGGGGAGAGGTCGGGCCGTCAGGCCCGGGAGAGGGGGCTTTTCAGATAACAATTTGGCAATCGCTGGTTCAGGCTCCGTTTGAATCAATCCGAATATGGCATGAGCCTCACGCCTTGGGCGTCCCAGGCAGAGCCGAGGAACAAGGTAAATCGATATTCACCGGATTCCCGCCTACTCGGGAATCACGAATATCAAGTACCGTTTCCGTATCATTCGAACTACTGCGACATGCAGTAATGCTACACAGTGTAGCATTACTAGTCGTGCTGTCAACCAAAAAATGAAACTCATGATCGGCCTGCCCCCAGATTCTGCCGGCAAGAGGCGCACGGCATCACTGCGCGAACGACATTTGTGGAATCAGAACCACAGCGTATCAAACTCGGATACGAACGCGCGGCGGTGGCTCCGTCTTAATGGCGAGACCATCAATTGTACGCCGCTGTCGATCACAAATCGATTTTCGCGCGTAAACCGTAAACGAACGCGTCGTCACCGGTCGTAAGCAGGCCCAGTCCCGGTTTGACGTATTGCACATCCGGGGTAATGGCTAACCAGGGAAGTAGCTGAAATCGGTAATAGAGTTCGACACCGGTCCCATCGCGCGGTCCGACAACGGCCTGGGCGACCGGGCCGAACTTGTCACTGCTTCCCACGTAATACCAGCCAATCCCGAAGGAGTCACCGCGGTCATTGCCGGCACGCGTGTCGCCACCGATTCCGAAACTGAGAAAATAACGGACCGGTGTCGGGTTCGCATCGCTAATCGAGGCGCGCCCAAACAGCCCCCAACCCCGTGGCGGTTTGGTCGGCAGGGCTCCCCGACGCTCGCCGGGAAACGTTTGAAAGTATTGGTCGAATCCGTAGTAAATTGTGTAAGCGCCCCGCTTGGCCGGTAGGCCGGGTGGTGCTTGGGGGTACGGGTAGTAGGAGTAGTTGTACATCGGCGATGGAGGGGGGGCCGCCGACAAATCCAACAAGTCTTCGTCCTTCCAGAGTCCGCCGATGTGGTGTTGGCCCGGTCGATTGAAGAAATTGGTTTTCATTGTTACCTGCCCGCCGACGATAATTCCGTCCACGAACAAGTCGTTTAAATCGAGACCTTTCGTCGTCCGATCCCGAGGATCCCATACGAAGGCTGTGATGCCCCCCCATTCTTTCGGAAGGACAATTCCCGCAGTGAATGAACTGTAAGGTAGCCCTAGCAGATAAGCCGGGTTGGCGACGAGTGCTTGATTGACGAATTGATCCGTGCCGTCGCCCCCCGCGAAGATGTCCTGATCAGCGGTGCCGACGACATTTTTCTTCCCGACAAAGACAACCAGTTGTTCAGAAAGAGGCTGGGTAAACAAAAAATCGGTGAGGAAGAGATTTCCTTGTTCATCCGCTATGGGCGGGAGGGCTGCCGCAAAAACTGAAGGCGCGAACGCGCCGGTGTTCAACGAGACATTCCCGAAATGGCCCCACCAGTGTTGTGCACCAATCAGGAACTTTCCCTGAGCTGGACCTCCAAACTTTTCGAGGTCAAAAATTAAATCGTATTCACCGCGCCCTGTGTACTTGAATTGGTCACCTTGTCCGAAGGGAGACGGTGCCGGTACGTTGATTCCGCCGGCAACACCAAAACCGAATTGAGTCACCGCACCACGAAAAACCATGCCCGATTCCTGCAATCGCGAGCGGGCCCCAAACCAGTCGCCGGTCAGCGCTGGTTTTGTCCAGAAATTGGGTTGCGGGCAACAATAACCTGTCGCGTCGCAACCGGCACATGGCACGGCAATGCAACCACCGCAGTTGCATCTGGAAGACGAACCCTCTTCCCCATAAGCGATCGGCTGCAGAACCGCATCGGATGTATTCACGGCTGACTCGACTGTATTAACGACCGACTCGACATCAATCGTCGTGTCTTGCGCCATCGCCGCTCGCGATCCGGCGATGGCGGTCATTGCAAGGACGATTAAAATCGATCGTGTGCATCGAAACATTTCGTCGTGCGACTCCGCTGTGGCAAATTTGCGCTTATCCCGGGTGATTATCGACAGATGCCACCGCGAATCCGTATGCGGTAACCCCCCCATGCAACCGGCACGACCGAGCAGAGCGCATGGCCCGGAACGACTCGCACAATCGACAAAGTCAACAGTTAACTCACGGTAACTGAGGGCTCGCTGTCGGGGGAAGAACAACCAACCGCGAGTAAATGGCGATTCGTTTTCTTGAAGAAACGATCAGCAAGAGGCAAATCGGCTAAAGAAAGTCAAATTACTCATCAGCCATCCGGAGAGCCCGTTGGATGGCATCGAGTAGTTGATCGCTGTCGAGTGGCTTGCTGAGGAACTCCACCGCACCCTGACTTAGCGCTTCGCGTCGCGCCTGGTCGTCCGCAAATGCAGTCACGAACACGACAGGAAGATGCGTATCGCCCTCGAGAAGTTGGGTCTGCAACTGCAAACCGCTTTGTCCAGGCAGATGAACGTCGAGAATCAAACAATCGGTGTCAACGGCCGCAGCGGCAGCCAGGAATGCCTCTGCGGATTCAAACGCATCCGCCAAGTAGCCGGCCGACTTGCAAAGCCGGCCCAGCGCTCGGCGAACCGAGGGGTCGTCGTCCACGATGCAAATTCGTTTAGGTTCGTCCATGCACTCGATCGGATCTGGCTAGAGCGTTTCCGAGGTTGATGTATCGACTTTCGAGTTGTTTTCGACGCAATTCACTGTGCGCCAGCCGCTAAAGTAAAACTAGACGGGATCTAGTTCTACGCGCGGGAACAGCTACAAACACCGAAGAGTACCCGAACCGATTCACCGCTGGTATTAGACTTTGGTGTAATAGGCTCACGAATCTTTCCCGGGAATGCCCGATCTCTCACAAAGTCGCACGAGTTCTGCAACCGATTCGACAGCTGTTTTCTCCATCATACGGCCGCGGTGGACTTTGACCGTATGCTCTGTAATTCCGAGTTGATTCGCGATCTGCTTGTTGAGCAGACCTTGGATTACCAGCTCCATAACTTCGTATTCGCGGTCTGAAAGCGAACGGACACGATCGCAAAATTCGCGCAACTCTTGGTCTGCATCTCGTTGCTGGATGTGTCGGCTGATTGCTTGGCGTACTGTTGCGACGAGCTGTTTTTCGTCAACCGGCTTCGTCAAGAAATCCACAGCTCCGGAACGCATCGCTTCAACGGTTGTCGGGATGTCGCCATGGCCGGTCAGAAAGACGATTGGCAAATCGATTCGACGATCTACCAATTCTTGCTGCATCTCGATCCCAGTCTGGCCGGGCATCTGCACGTCCAGAATTACGCATCCTGGCAAATCCTTTAAATCGTGTTCCAGGAATTCGCGAGCAGTACCAAATGACGCAACCTGGAATCCGAACGATCGAAACGTTCGCGTCGTGGCTTTTCGGACGGATTCATCGTCATCCACGACATAGACAATAGCTTCCGTTCCGGTTGCATCAGTGGTCATTGTTGGCCAGTCCCATTGCTGGTCGGTAAACGGAAGCAGAAGGTTGCGCCGCAATCGCCATTCGACTCGGCCCAGATTTTTCCACCATGAGCCTCGATAATCGTGCGGTTAATCGCCAATCCCATGCCGGTACCATTCGCTTTCGTCGTATAGAACGGTTCAAAGATTCGTTGGGCCTGCGTGCACTCCAGCCCCACGCCGAAATCCCTGACGGATAACTCGACAGAATCGTTATGTGCCGATGTCGTTATGAGCAGCTCGTTCTCATCGCGATTGTCGCCTTCCATCGCTTGCGCACCATTGATTATCAAATTCAGGATGACTTGCTGCAATTCGATCGCCACTCCGTCGATCGAAGGGAGGGTATCGGACAGCGCCGCCCGAATCGTCAGGCCACGTTTGCGGAGTTCCGGACGAACGATTTTTATCACTTCGCCGGCGACGTCGTTCAGATCAAGGGGCTCTTTGGCACGATCCTCTTTGCGTACCAACGATCGAACGTGATCGATAATGTCCGATGCTCGGTTGCCATCGCTGGCAATGTCACCGAGCGCTTCCCGGATTTCGGGGAGATCCGGCTGTTCTCGATCGAGCAAACGTCGGGCAGTCTGGGCGTTGCTGACAATTGCAAACAAAGGTTGTTTCACTTCATGAGCGATCGATGTCGTCAGTTCACCCATACTGGCAGCGCGCGAGACACGAGCCAATTGTTGAAACGATTCTCGAGCATTTTCTTCGGCATTTCGCCTGACGGTCACATCGATTAGAAAACCACTGAGCGTATTGGAAACGCCGTTTCGATTCGCGACGTGTAGCACCTCGTGCAACCAGACCGCTGCACCTGTTGCGGCGATGAATCGATACTCGGTTTGATGACTCCCGCCTTGCGAAACTGCGTGCCGGCGAAATGCGATCGCTTCGCTTTTGTCTTCCTGGTGAAGGTGCTCCGCCCAAAAATCCGACTTCATCCAGTCCTCGACAGAATACCCGAGGAGCTCTTCGGCCTGACTTCCCACAAAGGTCATCTGTAAAGTCGAGGCGTTCGCTTCCCAGGGTATGGCCTGGGTTGATTCTGCCAGCTGACGAAAACGTTGTTCACTTTCCCGAAGAGCTGTTTCCGCGTGGATTCTTTCGGTAATTTCGCTTTGCAATTCCGCATTACGACGCCGAACTTGTTGTGTATAGCGACGAGTACCAAGGACGATCAGACCGACGACACCGATTGTCGAAAACAGGTGAAACTGCCCTGTTTCCCACCATCGGGGCAGGACGGAAAAACTCACGGGTGGCTCAGATTCCGTCCAATCTTCATTGCCTGTTCTCGCGGACACACGAAACTGATATTTGCCGGGACGGAGGTCTGTGTAATATGCGACACGATCGTCTCCAGCACCGACCCAGTCGTCGTCGTAAGGATCGAGTCGATACCTCATCTGAATATGACTTGGGTTTTCGAATGCGGGAACGGCAAAATGGATGGCAAGTCTCCTGCGCCCCGCCCCGTAATCGAAACGGCTTTCGAAGTTGGTCGCCTCACCATCGATTTCAACGTGCTCAATCGATGCCGTTGGCGATCGAGGCTTCTCTTGGAACTGTTCAATCGGGATGGTCAGGAGACCATGTTCGGCCACGATCCACAAATTTCCGTTCCGCTCCAAACAGCCTTGCGAGAAGGAACTAATTGGCGGAAAGCGATCGAACCCCGCGACTCGGTAGCTGGTCACGTTCTGCAACCGACCCGTGGCGACCTCATCGAATTCTGAAATGCGGGCGTGAAACAACCCGTCTCTCCCTCCAAACCACAGGTTTCCAGAATGGTCCGCAGCAAGCCGTTCGACGTTATCCGCTCTCAAGCCGCAGTCCGGTGTAAATACTTCAAAACGATCGGACTGATACCTGATCAGCCCGTTCGAGGTCCCCATCCACAAAGTGCCATCTTCCGTCACGTGGTGGCAGTAAAAAATGGGATTCTGCGAACCCTCGATCGTACCAGTCGTAACTTGTCGCAGACGGCCTTCTCGATATTGAAAGAGTCCCGATTGATGACCGATCCAAATATCGCCCTGCGGTCCTTCCCAGAACCAGTAAATGGGGCCCCGAACCGAATCGGGCAATTCCGTGAGCACGTCGTCTTTCAACTGGTAGCCACCGCCGCTGGCGAGCGAAAACCATAAAGCGCCCGTGGAGTCCTCCATGGCTGTGCCGACGTTCATTTCGGCCAACGCCGTTTGCGTCGGAATGGGTACGATCGATTCTCCATTCCACTTCACAAAACCCCGGCCGGTACCAATCCATAAGGATCGCCCGGCGCCCGGGGCAATCGTGCGGACCCGAAGGTCAGGCAATCCGTGGCTGAGATCAAAATCTGTGACAGTTCCGTTATGCAGGCGATGGAGACCAATGTTGGATCCGAACCACATATCGCCGTCCGGTTCTTGGTGCACGCAGCGGACTCGGGCTTTGGTCCAGAAACTTCGTATATGACGATCGCGATATTGGTGAAGCCCTCGATTGTCGCCGTGTCCCACCCACAGTTCACCTTCGCGGTCTTCGATAATACATAAGGCGGAATCTTCATTCGACACGATCTCGAACGGCCCATTATCGACCGACCGATAGATTCCGAATCGGGCCGCTGCATACACGTTCCCGTCGCGCGTCTGCAATATATCGTAAAACTGTTGAGCTTCGATCTCTTGTCCGCGCGACGTAAACTGACCATCCTGCATGTGTAGTAAGGTTCGATTCGTTCCGATCCATAACCCACCCGCGTTGTCGGTTTTAATCGTGTTGACTCGAGTTTGGGGCACTCCGCTGCCGGCCGATGATCGTTCCGGCAGACGTTCATGGAAAACCTGCTCGTAGTGCGTCCCGTTACGCCGGAAGAGTCCAGATTGTGATCCAAGCCACACTGTTCCGTTTTGGTCCTCACAAATGGATCGCACATTGGTGGGGGCATCGGCAAGCACTTCGAACTCGAGCCCTGGCTTTTTGCGGTACGTCTCTCGTCGCGTTCCAATCCACAGTGCCTGGGAGCTGTCCTCACAAATTGCCCAAACGGTTGTCCCAGAAACCGACTGAATTTGTTCAAACTTCCCGGGTCGACCGGGGCGGTAACGGGTCAACCCTTCCGTAGTGCCGAACCACAAATCACCGCCACTATCCTCAAAAAGTACGCGAATCTCGTTGTACGGCAATCGCTGAGTCACCGTGTGGTTGAAGATCTTGAAATGAACCCCATCGTACCTGACCAGCCCATCGTCGGTTGCAATCCAGAGGTAATCGTCCCGTGACTGAATGACGTCATTGACCCAATTCGAAGGCAAGCCGTCACTCGTGCTGTAGCGTCGATGAACGTAGTCTTCGAACGGTACTTCGCCGTCGAAGCTCGACAGCCACTCATCTGCCAATGTGTGATGGACGATGGCGAAAATGTTGAGAACGAGGGCGGCCGCTATCCAGAGATTGGCTCGGCGCACTCGACAAGCTTCTACCGATCGACCGTTCACGAGAGTCTCCATGACACCATTGGACGCAGTTGACGTAATAGGCGTCGGAAATGCACATTCCGGCTGATCGGAACGGTCACCCGAAGCTGCTGCGCAATCTGCCATGGTTTTCGTGGTTGGATGATTGAGAGGCTCGCACGTCAATGGAGCCGCGGCCACAGATAACGTCGAGAGAAACGTCAAATTGCATCATAAAGGGCAAGCACTGGCGATTCCAACCTCGATTTAGCCGGGATTACACCAAAGTCTAATTGCACATTCTCGCGGGCGTTTTATCGTATTGCATTGTCAATCGGACATTCACGCGTAGAACCAATCGTCGAAACGAAATGATCCGCTCCACCTCAATCCAATTGCTCTTTGCTTTTGCCGTCGCAGTCGGTCCCGGCTGGGGAACCACACCGTTCTGGCAGGTGAGTGATCCACTTTCGAATTCCCTGCCGGAACCTGAGCTGGCCTCGCAAGCAGTTGGCATCGTCTCGGAAGACGAACTGCTTACCGAGATCAACTCGCAAGCCAATGTCTGGCAGGGTTCGTTTCCGTACGTGAATTCGGTGGCTGACGGATTCGTGTGGACCGCTGCAGGCGAATCATGCCCGCCAACCGGATTTTTTCCCCACGACATGTCGGGAGATGTCTGGGATTGGTGCCAAGATTGGTATCGTCCCGACAGCAATGGGATATACGCGGGCGAAAAAGCCGTCGAGAATCCGACCGGCCCCGAAGAAAGTTTCGACCCGCGGCGACCGGATACTCCTCAACGAGTTCAACGCGGCGGATCTTTCCTGTGCGACGTCACCTGCTCTACTCGCTACAGTCCGAGCGCTCGCATGGGCGGCAGTCCCGATCCAGGCATATCTCACGTTGGTTTTCGCTGCGTCATCTCCCCCAAGACCGATCGCACCAGCGCTTTTCCGCAAATTTGTAACGACTTTCATCAAAGGACCACACTATGAACCTGAATCGTTGGCAATTATCCCTCACCTTGTTGGCCGGAGCATTCGTCGGCTTTGCCGTGGCGACCGCAAACGTCACAACTGATGTACAGGGGGCCGCCGTCGCGCCGACCGTACCGCCAGTTGGGATAAACTCGACTCCAGAGATCCCGAAACAGGCAGCGAAAGGTGCAACAGAGTCAACCTTTGACGCGCCAAGAAGCGCTGCAACAACGATGCTGGCCGCCGCAGACACGACTTCTTCGGTCACTCAACTTGCAGCGGCATCGGCGACGCAGACAAACCAGAAGCCGAACATCCTGGTCATTTGGGGCGACGATGTCGGCGTGCACAATATCAGTGCCTATAACCACGGGATCATGGGTTACAAAACCCCGAACATCGACCGGATCGCCCGTGAGGGTGCCATGTTTACTGACGCCTATGCCCAACAAAGTTGCACGGCAGGGCGAGCGTCTTTCATTCTTGGTCAGCATCCGTTTCGGACAGGGCTTCTGACGATTGGTATGCCAGGTTCTGACCACGGAATTCCTGACTGGAGTCCGACCATCGCTGACTTGTTAAAGGAACAGGGATACGCGACGGCTCAATTCGGTAAGAACCACCTCGGTGATCGAGACAAACATCTACCGACCGTTCATGGTTTCGACGAGTTTTACGGCAATCTTTACCACTTGAATGCCGAGGAAGAACCAGAAACTTATTACTACCCGAAGGACCCGGAGTTTCACGAAAAATACGGGCCGCGCGGTGTGATTCGATCGTTCGCCGACGGTCGTATCCAAGACACGGGTCCCATGACTCGCGAGCGGATGGAGACTGCCGACGAAGACTTTGGAAATCATGGTCTCGACTTCATCGAGCGTTCAGTCAAATCGAAGAAACCGTTCTTTTGCTGGATGAGTACGACGCGAATGCATGTTTGGACGCGTTTGAAAAAGGAAGCACAGGGGCGAACGGGAATTGGCCTCTATCCCGACGGCATGGTCGAACATGACGATACGATTGGATTGTTCTTGGATAAGTTGGAAGAACTCGGAATCGACGACAACACCATCGTTATCTACAGCACGGATAACGGTGCGGAGAAGTTCAGCTGGCCGGACGGTGGCATCAGTCCGTTCCACGGCGAGAAAGGGACGACATTTGAGGGCGGCTTCCGGGTGCCTCAAGTCATTCGTTGGCCCGGCGTCATCAAACCTGGGACGGTTTATAACGACATTATCTCCCATGAAGACTGGTTGCCGACCTTCTTAGCGGCCGCCGGCGTCCCGGACATCGTCGAGAAATGTAAGCAGGGGTACACCGCCAACGGGAAGACTTGGAAAGTCCACCTCGATGGCTACAACTACTTGCCGTATTTCAAAGGGGAAGTGGAGAAAGCCCCACGGGATTCGATTTACTACTTCGGTCAGGGCGGCGAGTTGAATGCCGTACGCTGGAACGATTGGAAGATCTCCTTTGCGATGATCAAAGGCAATATCGCGATGGGCGAGCGCATAGTCACGAATTGGCCCTTGATCACGCACTTGCGAGCGGATCCTTACGAAGAAATGTGGCAGGAAGGTGAGATGGGCTATCTCCGCTGGTACGGTGACAATATGTGGCTCTTCGTGCCCGTACAAGCCAAGTTAAAAGAGTTCTTTGAAACAATCCCCGGCTACCCATTCCAGGAAGGATCGAGCCTGAGTGCCGGCGGAATCAACTACAACTCGCTGAAGGCCATGAAGGCGCTGAATATGCTCGAGGAATTGGAAGAACGATTTCCGGTGAATCGGTAGAGAGCCAGTGGACTTCAGATGACGCGTATTGAGCTCTGGGCCGGTCGAGAAACGACCGGCCCTGAGTAAAGATCCGACGTGTACCACCCGAATTTGCCTAAAATGGCCAGTTTGGTGGATTTTTCCTCTGCAACCATACATATTGTACGAGCGATCGCCCGAGCATTCGCATGGGCTGCATTTCAAACGTTGACATTTCTCACGTGCTGTTTTGCTGTGCCGTCTCCCCCAAAGACCAATAGCGATACAAAGTTTCCGCAAATCTGTAACGATGTTTTTCATCAAAGGACCACAACATGAAACTGAACCGTTGGCAATTGGGACTCGCCGTAATGGTGGGCGCATTCGTTGGCTATGCCGTGGCGACCAGCAATGTGAGCCGCGATGCACACGCCGCAATTCCTTCCTCAACAGTGTCGCCAAGACTCGATCGATCCCATCCCGATATCACCGAGCCGCCCGCAGAACCGAATGTCTCTGAAGCAACAAGCAATTCGCCTCAAAGCGCCGCATCCACAGTGCTCGCAGCCGCAGATACGACGTCATCCGTGACGCAGCTGGTTACGGCTGCGACCACTCAGTCCGGACAGAAACCAAACATCTTAGTCATCTGGGGCGATGATGTTGGTTGGAATAATCCCAGTGCCTACAACCGGGGCATGATGGGCTACCGCACACCCAACATCGATCGCATTGCTCGCGAAGGCGCGCTGTTTACAGACTGGTACGGCCAGCAAAGTTGCACGGCAGGGCGATCGACCTTCATTACCGGCCAAAGTGGTTTCCGCACAGGACTGTTGAAGGTCGGTTTGCCGGGTGCCAAAGAAGGCATGTCCATCAAAGACCCCACGATTGCCGGACTGCTCAAGAACCACGGCTACATGACGGCTCAATACGGTAAGAACCACTTGGGCGACCGCGACGAGATGTTACCAACGAATCATGGCTTTGATGAGTTCTTCGGCAACCTGTATCACCTGAATGCCGAGCAGGAACCCGAACACCCGGACTATCCGAAGGATCCCGCCTTTAAAGAGCGATTCGGTCCTCGGGGAGTCATTAAGTCGACGGCGGACGGACAAATCCAAGATACAGGTCCGTTGACGATTGAGCGAATGAGAACAGTCGACGAAGAAATCACCGCCGGTGCCCTCGACTTTATGGATCGCGCCGCCAAGGCCAAGAAACCATTCTTCCTGTGGTGGAATTCCACACGCATGCATATTTGGACCCACTTAAAGGAGGAGTCGGCCGGAAAAACGGGACTAGGCGTTTACGCAGACGGCATGGTCGAACACGACGGACATGTCGGTCAGGTCCTCGACAAATTGGATGAGCTCGGGCTGGCTGACAACACTCTCGTCATGTATTCCACCGACAATGGCGCCGAGTGCTTCTCTTGGCCGGATGGCGGCACAACGCCATTCCGCAATGAGAAGAACTCCAACTGGGAAGGCGGTTATCGTGTTCCCTGCGCAATCCGCTGGCCCGGCAAGATCGAGGCGGGCACCATCAATAACGACATCTGTTCCCACGAAGACATGCTGCCAACCATTCTGGCGGCAGTCGGTGAACCAGATATCAAAGAAAAGCTGCTCAAGGGCCACACCGCAATCGGCCGAGATTACAAAGTCCATCTGGACGGTTATAATCTGCTGCCGGCTTTGACTGACAAGACAGTTGAATGGCCACGGAAAGAGTTCTTCTACTGGACCGATGACGGCAGCCTCTGTGCCCTGCGATATGATCGCTGGAAACTCGTTTTCCAGGAGCAGCGGGCCCACGGTTTTCACGTTTGGGAAGAGCCACTGGTGACGTTGCGTCTGCCCAAACTGTTCTGCCTCCGCACCGATCCGTTCGAGCGGGCCGACCATGAAGCCGAAGGCTACGGAAACTGGCGACTGGACCGCGTATTCCTCGCAGTTCCGGCCCAGGCCTTTGTCGCCGATCATCTGGAAACGTATAAGGAGTTCCCGCCCCGCCAAAAGCCGGGCAGCTTCTCTCTGGACCAGGTGCTAAGCAAGCTGCAGGAAAGCTCGCATAAGTAAGGCGCACTCCAGCAAACATGGGTCTATCCAGTCGCACCTGCCTCTCGTCCATTGGTCGAGGGGCAGGCAGCGGCTGTGCTTGAGAATCGGACTCACTCAGATCTGCCAACAATCCGGACGAGTGTTGCCTTCGACTCAATCATGGACTGTTAAAAATCGACGGCGACTCGTGTGCCCAAAGTGACGTAGTCGCCGGAGGTGAATCTGCCCACTGGAAAATGATCGGAGATGTCGCCGTAAATGCAGTTGAACTGAACTCGAGAGCGCGGAGTCCAGTACCAGTTCAACCCAAAGGCAAGACTACTGCCGTCACCACCAAGAATATTGTCGTCGGAGAGATCCGCTCTTGACCAACGGACGGCAATTTGC
This sequence comes from Planctomycetaceae bacterium, assembly GCA_028284485.1. GTDB lineage: Bacteria > Planctomycetota > Planctomycetia > Planctomycetales > Planctomycetaceae > JANQRQ01. The sequence goes on from JANQRQ010000239.1 coordinate 16,590, forward strand.
CACGCCCCCATGCGATCCCAGTCGTTGCATTCATTTGGGCAGCGCCGTTTGACTCGCCCGATGATGCCCCTTTTTCGATTCCAGGGTTGATAATGATCCGTCAGAAAGTACGAGAGATAGACATAACCACCCTGAAAATGAAGATTGCTTCCATACATCGGATCGCGGTCAAGCCACAAATTCATATACTCACAGACCACCTGCCAGGGTCCCCGATTCAGAACGCTTTCGACACCAAAGACTGAATAGACATTGGCCCCGTCAATAATGCCCGTATCGAGCCATTGCATGTTCGTTCTGGCTTCCGGTTCGGTTCGGAATTGAGCCTCATTCTTCGCAGCACCCGGCGCCGGATTACCGTCCGGTACGGCTAATCCCGATGCAAGTGCAAGATGCAAGTATTTGCTTTCATCATTGCCATTCCAGAAAGTTCGCGCCAACCGGCCAGCCGCTTCTAATTGCCAATGGTCACTGCTGTACAGTCCGTCGGACTGAATTTCTCGCAAGTTGACGACGCCATACCGCCAATTCCACGATTCATCTTGAGAAACGCCGTAAGCCAAAAATCCAAATCGCCGGTTGTTTCGATTGAATGCCTGAACGATAAACGGCCTTTCCATAAAGACGTTGAAGTTACTGCTATTGAGGTGATCCAGGCCGTAGGGTCGCTTTTGGTTTCCGAACAGTAACTCGCCGAAGAACGGTAAGTCGTCCCACCCCACGTAAAGGTCACGAAACTGCGGCTGAGATGCCTCCGATAGCTCGAAGTCTAATTTGTAAAGCGTCTCGTATGGCAGTTCTCCCTCGGCAGCAAATCGGGCGCGCCGAAGTTCGAGCCGGTCTTGCGGCGAGATTGTCGGATCTCCCGACTCAAACGCATTGATGCCGGGATCACTGTCGGGAAATGCCCACACATCAACGTGAATCCGGCCTTGAAACTCGATTGCGGTCTCTTCGCCTTGGCTGACCGGGTCTTTCTTTTGCAGCCATCCCTGGTTAGTCATCGATTTCAGCCAGCGGTTTTCTTCTTCCACCGTGGTGACCCGGTCGCTGAGTTCCTCGACAATTGCACGCAGCGAATCATCCTCGGCCGTCACGGTCGGCAGCGGGGGAATCTGATCTTCCGAGTAGGGGAGAGGCGGCTCTGCAACTGCACGCGGAATCGCGCAGGCAATCGCAACTGCTGCGATGCAAAGCCTCCAGAGATCGATCGCCAGTTGCCGCATAGGACCAAACGATGAAACAGCTTTGGAAAACCAGGCCCTCGTCAGGGCGCACGGTAAGCGCCTGCCGTAACGAGATCAGGCTCGTCAGCGACCCAGACACATCAGAATAATCGTCACAATCGGCAATTTCTCTGCAGTTTATCTGAATTATCATGCTAAGTTGTACAGCCGAACGAAACGCAGCCTCAGGCCCGTTGCGGGCAGGCCCCCGGACGCAATCAATTCCATAACCATAGGTGTAATAAAACCTTACAGATCCAATCTTTTCGCCGCGTGCTGACAATAAACGACGGTAGTCGCGAAACACTTTGTCAAAGTAGGCAATTCGGACTTTTGACCGAGTCCTGAACCAACTGACGAAGATTCGCGTCGGGGGGTGCCGGTCAGCCCCAGGCGTGAATCGGTCTTTCGATTGCGTCATTCTCCACTTCTGCTCGATTCCGGACAGATCAAGCCGCTCGGCCCGAATAAGGTGGCCGGACCAGGTGCTTCTCCCACATTGCTGGCGACGATGTGTCTGCCGTCAAATCTGAAGACTGACGGAGAACCACCCTTTGGTCAGCCCTCTCAAGGAATTCCGGTGAAATCGACAATTCGCTACTTTTCTTCTGTGTAAACTGTAAGTCTGCGTACGCTCGCGAGTCATAGTAATTGGCTCGTTTGATAACGCCGCATTAGAGCGGTTTACTTTTTCTCGTGGGCGTTTCTGGCTCGTGGGAGCCGGCAATCATAAAACAAAACGCGATTGCCGCGGCCACAAGTCAGCGTGATACGTTGTAGAGATCGCCAGCGATGTCGGACGTGCCCTGAAATCCACAGTGAGCATGGCGTGCCAGTGAACGAAACCAGCATGGTCGCAATTCGTGACGCACTGGAATCGGTTTGCGCACCGAGACCCGGGGAGAGAGTTCTGTCGACGGACTGCCGGGACGATTTCTTACAGAAACTACGACAGCGCGATCGGGCCGCCTTCGAACAACTAGTCGCTCGAGAAGCAGAACAAATCACGCGTTTAGCAACCAGACTCGTGGGATGGCCCCATGATGTCGACGACGTCGTTCAAGAGGTCTTTTTGTCGGCCTGGAAATCGCTTCCACGGTTTCATGGCCAATGCCCTGTCGAAATCTGGTTACGACGGATCACAATCAACCGTTGTCGAAGTTGGCATCGATCGAAACGAGTTTGGAACGAACTGCGACGAAAGATGTTTCAATTCTCGACCGCGGTGGAAACAGACCTTTCGCACGAAGATCAATCGGACGACCACAATTCACAAATCATGCGTGCTGCCATTCAACAACTTCGGCAGCGCGATCGCGAACTGATCGTATTGCATTACCTGGAAGGATTACCGATTCATGAAATCGCTGATGCATTGAACGTCCGCCGGAATGCCATAGAAGTTCGCCTGCATCGTGCGCGGGCGCGGCTACGGGCGATCGTATCGATGGAGAATTCTGATCACACCGAAGCGTAATGACCATGAATGAAGAGCAATTCGACAATCTGATCCGCTCGGCCGATGCCGATTTCCAATTCTCCAGTTCAGTGGACTTGCCAGAGAAAGTTTGGGAGAAGAATCGTCGACGACTTCTAACTCAGACGGCCTCAATCGTGGGAATCGTTTTGCTCGCCGCAACGACTCTGTTCGTTTGGCGATCGGAATCTCCGCAGGAATCATTTGCGCCGGCTCGCACTCTGGTGGCGAATGTCGGTCACACCGAGAATATTGACCCGGTCCCACGTCCGCCCAAAACAATCGAGGAAAGCGCAACGACTGATCTTGATCGACAGTTGCTCGACCTCAAACAGCGCATTGCCATGCTGGAACTCTCAGCACGTCATCGCGATGCCAACAGCCGGCTCAGTGACGTCTTTCACGATTCGTCCGGTGAGTTCGCCGAAATCGAGTCGACCAACGTCGCTGCCGCTGGAATGCTGCACTTGGCACAGCGAACAAAAACGAACAGGTCCAGCACGGCACCCGTCGCTTTCGAGCGCATCGTGAAATTGTTTCCCGAAACTGACGCGGCTCGTCGAGCACGGCAGTTGCTCAGCGGGATAACCAACTGACTTCTCAAGACAATCTCGAATTTCCGAACGATCGAATTCCGAAAGCATGCCGACTTTCGTTAATTCGGAAGCAATCAGGTAGAAAGCACTGATCATGAAACAATTCTTGCAGGTTCACCATCTCGCGACTCGTCGAATAATTCGACCTCTACTCATTACCATATTCGTGCTGGCCGGCGCACAGGTGCCAACGTCTGCACAAGTCAAGGAGTACGACTTTTGGCGGATGCCTCCGAGGTGGGTCAAAGGCGACACCCTCAAAATGGAAATTGAGAAACTGAATTGGCAAACGAATATGCTCCAAGGCCGATTAAGCCTGCTGAGAGATGCGGCTCGAGATTCTCAAAAGCAGTTGGATGAGAACAACCATCTGCAGCAAGTGCTGACGGAGGAATTTGCAAAGATCGGCGCCACACCGGAGTTCATCGACAGTGCGCTATCCGAATTGAATCGGCAGCTTTTGGAATTGGAAATGGAATTGGCAGGTAAGGAAGCCCTCCGCACAGCATTGGAGGAAGCCGTGGCAGCCACACAGAAAGTAGCCGCCGAGCGAGCCGCCAAAGACGAAATCGCCCTGCTTTTGGAAGAGGTCAAAGAAAACCGAGCAAAGGCTCTCGAGCGTGTCGAGTTTCTGCTCGAGAACGATCCAGGAGTAGTGAATCGAAGTGAACTGCAATTGAAGGTAGAGAATCTTCAGCTCGAACTCAAGGAAGCGAAAATACGTTCACTCGAACGGCGCGAGGATTTGCAAAGTCGCACAAATGGGCAATTGCGCGAACTCATCACACGTTTGAGCGACACGAACATCGAAATCGACGTGGCGCTTGTCCAAGTCGAGTTCATCAAAAATAAACTGGCTCAACTTCAAGTCGCTCGACAGCGCACGCAACAGTATCGGGAATTGCAGTCGCAGCTCGATCGAGCCCATGACCGGGTCGGCAATCACGAGGCGACAATCGATGAGGTAAGATTCGAGATTGATCAAAACGCGTTGTTGAAATCCGCGCTGGAGAATGCGCTCCAACAAATGGAAGAAGCCGTGAAAAAACGCGAAGAGCAAAAGAAACAAGAGCGTTCCACGAAAAATTGAATTCCCGCCTACGTGGGAATGACGAATTGGTTCGGCTTCGCATCATAGCGCCGTTTACCGTACTTCATCGCGACGAAGCTTGCGCAACGCCGTCATCAATCAGCTGCTGGATCTCCTGATCACTGCAACCGAGTTCCGCCAAAACCTCGCACGTGTGTTCGCCAAGTTCTGGTGCGGCATTGGGCTGCCGCTTCTGATAACCCTCGATGTTGATTGGACTACTAATCGTCCGAACCTCGCCGAATCGTTCGTGCTGCAGTGGCACGACAATGTCATTGGCGGCTTTCTGCGGATCATCGGCCGCTTCCGGATACGTCGGCAAAATCGCGTATGGGATATCGAATTCCGCCAGACGAGTTTGCCAATAATCGATGGGGTGCTCTAAAAAGGCCTTGTCGATGAGATGAATCAACGTCGCCATATTTTCAACACGCTGATTCAATTCCGCAAATCGTTCGTCGGTAATGAATTCTTCTCGACCGATCGCACGGCAGAACGGCTGCCAATCCTTGTCTGCATCCACGATTGAAAGCTTGAGTACTCGATCGTCTGCCGTTCTGTAGTGGATATACGTAAAATTGTAGGATTGATCACGCGGCTGCCGGTCGTTGAATTTGGCATCGCACAATTGAGCCTGCAGCATGGTGGCATTCGCCCAAGCCCCGTTGGCCAGCAGCGACGAACTCACTTTGCATCCGCGTCCCGTTTTTTCGCGCTGATAAAGCGCCGTCATAATTCCTGCGAAAAGCGCCGTACCACTGGCGTGATCGCCCGATCCAAAGGGAAACGGACCAAGCCAGCCGTCTACGGGAAAAACCTGTGACTCGATCGCCGAGCGGGCCCAGTAGCAAACGGAATCGTAACCGGGCTTGTCACACTCCCCACCCTCCTCGCCGTAAGCGGTCGCCAATCCGTAGATCAGCCGCGGATGGTCGGCATTGAGATCCGCGTAGGTCAATTTTCGCCGCGCAAGGGCTGCTGGACGCAGATTGGTCACGAACACATCCGCCGCCGAAACCAGCTTCCGCAGGATTGCATATCCCGAATCGGTTTTGAAATCGAGAGCAACACTCCTCTTGAGGCGGTTATCGATTTGAAATGTATATGGCAACTCGGAGGCCGGCATGCCTGGCAACTGATGATAATGGCGATTCAAATCACCCGTACCGGGGGGTTCCACCTTTATCACCTGCGCACCGAAATCCGCCATAGCGGCGCAAGCGGACGGCGCGAACACCATGGTGGCCACTTCGACAACTCGGATGTCACTGAGAAGTCTCGATTCCGACATGTTCCCGTTCCCATTCCTCAAGTCGCGCGACACTTTCGCGGTACGGCTTTAACCCCAACGCGAATGCAACAATCGCCGCCGCATGAGCACCCACACCAACGATGATAATCGAATATCCTATCAAGGACTCATCGCGAAAAACGTAATCAGTACACCAGGCAACAGCCGACGGTCCAATGCCCAGCCCAATGAGATTCACGGCAAAAAAGTACAACGCAGTGGCCTGTCCCCGCATTGCGTTCGGAACAATGTTCATGATGGCAGCGGCTGCCGACCCTATCGGAAACGTCACGAAAAAGTACGAGGCCGCCATTAGCGCCCAGCACAACCATTCATTGGCGACCAGTGGATATGTCAATCCGAACGGTATCCACAGGATCGACGCAATCAAGCCGACGCGCATTGTTGAGTCGGAGTGACCTCGGCGCAATAGACTGTCGGTTAACCAGCCTCCTAGAAGGATTCCCAAACCTCCCACAAAAATGACGTGGCTGCCAAAACAGACTCCGATTCGCCCAGCTCCCCAGCCGTGCGTTCGCTCCATGAACGCGGGCGCCCAAGCACCGACTCCATAGCTGGAAAACGCGAGCCACGAGAATCCGATGTGGTGGCACAACACGGTCATACGGTTCTTTCCCAAATAGGCAAGGACGACTTTGTAGGGAAGCCGCTCAACAACCTTTTGTCCTTGGTCATCGGTCGAGTAGCGCGCACCGCGCCGCTCCGGCTCACGAATCGTCAACAACAGCACCAAAGGCGGTATGCCCGCCACGCCAACAATCAAAAACACAATCTGCCAAGGGAAAACAGTCCCCACAATGGGCATACTTATCGGCCCTCGCTTGGCCGCCCATTCAGTGACTGTTCCGCCAATGAGTACCGCCAAACCGGCTCCCAAAAAGATGCCGTAGGAATACAAACTGAGCGCTCGGCCCCGTTTTTCCTTCGGAAAATAATCGGCGATAATCGAATAGGCCGACGGCCCCAACGTTGCTTCGCCAACGCCGACACCGACCCGCAAACACAAGAAATGCCAGTACTGTTTGGCCAAGCCACAACCAGCTGTCATCATCGTCCAAACGAGTAGCCCCGCACCGATCAGCGACTTGCGATTCACTCGGTCCGCCAGCCGACCCATGGGAAAGCCGAACAGCGTATAAAAAAGCGCAAAGCTGAATCCCATCAGGTAACTCATCTGCGTGTCGGAGATCTCCAGATCCCGCTTAATGGGCGTGACAAGCAGATTCAGAATCATGCGATCCATGAAATTAAAGACATAGATCACCATGAGCACGGCCACGACATACCATGCGTAGGCCGGGGCGGGATACGGTGCTTCACCGACAGATTCCGGACTTGATTCCCCCGGATCGATCGAGGCAGATGAGGGATCGCGGTCGTCGGCTGGGTGATTCGATTGGGTCACGGCACTTAGTTCGGAATAACTTGCGAAGAACACCCCGAAAGCAAAAGCTTCGATTGCAATCGCGATGACTGGCGTGCATCACGCGGATCGTGGCGTGAAACTGTTCGTACACTCAACTTGGTCCAGATCTTAATGCCGAAACCCTGGTTTCTTACATCTTTTCTAAAAAAGTGTGCAAAAAACCGATCGCCGTGTTGTCTACATTTTAGAGAAACCAAGCCTCGGAACTTTTCATGGCGCCTTCGGCTGAACAGATTGCATCGCTGGTCGAAAGACACACCGTACCGCTCGCACTGTGGATCGGCAGACGGTGTCGTTCGCCCGAAGACATCGTGCAGGAAGCCTTTTGCCGCTTGGCGGCACTTGACCGGTTGCCGGACCATCCCGTCGCCTGGCTTTATCGCGTTTGTAGGAATTTGGCCGAAACCGAACGACTGACGAGCCAACGCCGCCGCTCGCGCGAACAGCGCGTCGCTGCAACCGAACAAGTGGAAGCCGATCCCTCGGACCGCATGGCAACCAATGAGGCCCTGCAAGCCGTCGTACAACTTGAAGATCGCCTGCGAGAGGTCTTGACTGCCCGCATTTGGGGGCAGCTGACTTTTGAAGAGATCGCTGACTTATGTGAAATCTCCACTGCAACGGCATCGCGGCGTCATCGCGATGCCCTCATTCAGTTACGCAAAATGTTGAGTGTCCCATGTCCGACTTCGAATCCATAAACGATTTGGAACTTCAAGAGCTGGAACAACGATTGGTCCACCTCGAGTTGCCCCCATCAGACAGGCAGCGCCAGCAGTTGATGTACTCGTGCGGCCAAGCCGCCGGGCGGACGGAATTACGCCGACAAGTTCGCACACTGGCGACTGTCGCGGCAACTTTGGCCTGCGTTTCGATCGGGCTGACTAGCTATGTCGCGTTGTCGCACGTCAACTCTCAGGAAACGGGGCGTTTGTTGATTGTGAATGAGGGTGACTCAAATCGAGCGACGGACCACCACGATTCTACGGCGGATCACAATCAACGCGATGTCGACATTCTTGGGAGACGGATGTTAACCGCCAGTTCAAACTTCGAACAGTTGCGAGCATTCGATGAGCGTCAGCGGACGACAGCGCAGAACTTCGATGGGAACGATGAAACTTACCAACACGTACTAACGGTGACGGGTCATTCCGGTCTGCAAGAGTTTTGGGATTAAATCGTTCGATGACATACATAACCAAACCCCATGGGGAGGCCATAGGAACATGACTGCAATGATTCGATCACCAATTGCAATCACGTGCTGCGTCACATTGATGGCTGCCACGCTTGCCGAAGCGCAGGAGACAAAGGAAAAAGCCGCCTCTGATAACGTGCGCGAGCTCGTCGTCAATGTACGGGCCGTTGATCAACCCTTGATGAAGTACCGATTGCTGCCGGCCGAGAACGAATTGCATGACGGCAATGCCGCGCCGATTCTACTGCGACTGCCTTGGGACCAAACGCCCTATTTTTCGAAGGTGGTCCCGACGTTTCGGGAATATCTCGATCTGCCATTGGATGATCCCAAAGTTCTCGACTCGGGCGACCTTCTCTCCCCGCGGCTGTACAGCGAAATGAAGCGGGCCGCGTATCGCCGGACGGCCGAATGGGAATACCCGATAGGCGAGGAGCCGGCTGCCGGCATCTTGCTGCCCGACGTGCAGGGAGCACGCGAAATCGTCGCCCGTGGTTTGTCGGTTTGGATTCGCTACCACATTGCCCACGACAACATTGAAAAAGCGCACGAAGGAATCGTCGTCGGATTGGCCAACACGCGACACTATGGTCGCACACCATTCATCATCATCCAACTCGTGTGTGCAGCCTACGACAACATGATGCTGGGGTGTCTGGAAGAACTGCTCTCTCGTTCCGATTGCCCGAACATGTATTGGGCGCTGACTTCGCTGCCCCGACCAATGATTGACTTGCGGCCCTCCATCGAACTCGAACAAACGTTCCTCGATTCGCACGTGGAGGGGATCCGCAGCCTGCCCGATTCGGCAACGGAGCAGCAGTGGTTCACGCAGGCACGAGAGATTATGCAAATGTTTCTTGAATCCGGCGGCGGCCAACAGACGCAGAACTTTAATGCACAGCAAGTTCTCGCGAGGATGGCGGCACGCGGTCGCCAGGAATTGCCAAAACTGATCGATGGCGGACTGCACCGAGTCGCAGGCATGTCCGATGCCGAAGTGGCGCTGCGTTGGTTTTTGCACGTACACGCCGAGCAGTCGCAAAAGACAGCCGCGCTGATGTCGCTCGAACCGCCGGCGGCCATCCCACGCCTGAAGGAGTTGCAGCAGGAACTTGCCAATTTTCGCAAGGAGTTGGGTGTTCCGACGTTGTTCCTACTGGAACATCCGCTGAACGCCTACGTGGTAACGCAAGGGATCGAGCGGCGCATCGATGCCCTGCGCGTTGTCGAGGCGATTCGGAACTATGCCGCCAACCACGACTCGCAGTTACCCACATCGCTCGATCAAATCGTCGACACGCCGATCCCCAACGATCCGTTTACCGGTGAGCCGTTTCATTATGAGGTGCACGATGATGCAGCCTTGCTTTCGGGCGAAGTCATTGAATCACAGCCCGGCAAAGAAATGGCCGCCATTCGCTATCGGATCAAATTGCGGAATGCTGAGGCCAATTGAGACCTCAGCCTCGTAACTCTATGGACAACACAACAATCCCGGCCGCCATTTTCACCAACGCTGAATGACAATCCAGTCACCGGATACCTCAGAAAATTTAAAGGGTGCCATGCCCATATCGCGTCAGCAGAATGGGCATGTGTTACGGTAACCGGCTTCCATCGGCGAGATTTCCACCAACGCTGAATGACCGGTTCGATACCCACTTCCTTCGCCGGGTGCCATGCCCATATCGCGCCAGCAGGATGGGCATGTACGTCGACAATTGGATTCCCACCTGCGCCGCAATGACTATGTTGTCACTCCCTTCTTAGCGACTTCGCGCCTTCGCGTGAGAATCGAAACTGCATCAGCGCTGATGAGCACCGTCAGCATGTCCAAAAAACTGACCGCAGTCTCGTGCGAAACGAACGTGTCATATCACGCCGAAATCAAACGCATATTCCTTCCCAAAGACTTCCGGGTTGAGTTGCATTCCCCGCTCACGATCTTGTTCCGCTAAATCAGTTTTGCCCTGGAACCGATATGCCTGCCAGCGATGGAAATAAGCTTCCCACGCATTAGGTTTCAGTTCAATCGCCTGGGTGTAGTCGGCAATTGCCCGATCGACATGCTCAAGCCCCCATCGTACGGTTCCACGTTGGATGTGAAGCCCTGCAAGGACATTCGACTCCGGAGAATTGTCATTCATCAGAACTTCAATTGCCCTCGTCAGATCAACTTCTGCCTGAACAAATTGGCTCGCACGAACATGTAGTCTCGCTCGCTGTCGATATACCGAAATGTCGGTTGAGTCATTATCAAGCGCCTTCGCCAATCGTTCCAACTCGGATTTGTAATGTGCTGATTCCGCAAAAGATGACGATACGATACCTAAAGGGAGATACATCGTCGGCAGCTGTGGGGTCTCATGTGCGCAGCCAGCAAGACATGACACGCCGAGAGCAATGGCACAGGCATTCCAGTTGCGACGTCCGGTCATCGACAGAAAAGCTCCCTCTTCTCCAAGCGGACCGCGGTCCACTCAGGAAGGCCACTAGGTTCCCATCACCCCTCGACCGCCGGGTGCCATGCCCATGTCGCGTCAGCAGAATGGGCATGTGTTACGGTAACCGGCTTCCATCGGCGAGATTTCCACCAACGCTGAATGACCGGTTCGATACCCACTTCCTCCGCGTCTTCGCGTGAGAACACAACATTCATCAGCGAATCAAGTGCAGGAAGTCGATTCCAATATCTTTATGCGATAATCTCCAAAAAAACGTCACCCCTCGGCCGCATCCGCCGTGCCCGGTACGACCTTCGTCAGGCTATCACCCTCAATCGACGGGCACCAGTATTTCTCGATGTGCTCGATGATCAGTTCCACGCCACGGGCATGGCTCACATGCGGCGGGTCGCGCGGGTCGTATAATCCATCAGTCAGATCACGGCACAAAACCACATTCTTGCCCAAGTAGACCTGTTGCCGAATACCAAACGGTCGACCCAGCACGCACATATTTGTATGCACGCCCATGAGTACCACATTCTTGCGGCCTTCCTGCTCGAGGAAGTTGTAGATTTCCTGCCCGTTGGCACTGACACCGTCGTAGCCGATCATCTTGATCGCTGGATGTTGATGGCGGTCGGTTTCGTGATGCGGTATCGCCTCGGGATCATCACAACCGGTCACGCGCGCTTCGCCCCGGCTGATATTGTCGACAACTGGCCAAGGGCCTTCGTGCTCCTCATTCAAATGACACCACCCCTGAATCGGAACCGGCGGTTTCGCTTCTTGGGCCGTCATCATGCGAGCCCGGTATGGCGTTTCCTCGTAGTGTTTGATGCCACTGCTCGGAGCGTGAATAATCGCCACGCCCAAATCGCGGGCCAAGGAAATGACGTTGTTCATTTTCGGCGCCATGCGGTCGACGCGCATGGCGGCCACTTTGCAAGGATGGTCGGCCCACATGTCACAAATGATGATGGCGGTCTCCGAGGCATTCCAATAGACCGTTTCATTGACGACGCGGAAACCGTCGCCCTCTTTTTCCCGGCGTCGCCAGGCAACTGCCAATTTGCCAGGGACCGAGGGAATCGTGCGGTGTGATGTCGCCTCTACCGCGACAGCAAAGCCTGGAAACATCGCAGCCATTCCGGTTGCTCCGACAACTCCTGCCGTCCGCTGAATCAATTCACGACGCGTCAATGAGTTTGTCATGGTCATGATGCCTCCGTTTAGAGTTGTGTTCTTATCGCACGCTTTCGATGGCAGGTTGAAATGGTTCGTATCGTCGATCATCCGAACTCAATTCGGGAGGGCGAAGCTCCTGCTGAGCCGTTCTCGATCGGTCAGCATACCACAGAGTTGGCGATTGCACCAAAACCGGTTCGAAGGATGCATCCCCGTTCATACCGCCACAATCGAAACTCAAGAAACGGGGCCAGTCTATGCAGCATTCGACCAACTTCCCCAATTGAGCGCGATACAAGATTGAAGCCTGGCCTTTTTGCGATGGCGCCGTTCATAGACTACGATGATTTCGAGTCGATGATATTGCAGGCAGTCGTTGGTCCACCGTCGGATTGACTCCTGCGCCGAACGCCATTCGGCATCAGGCTTTCATCGTCTCCGTTCCCCGCGCAATCTGATCGATTTCATCTGCGACATCACCATCGTTCATCGATCGAGGATAAATGTTCCATGCATCTGCGATTCGCTCCGCTGTTTGGCAAGCTCAACCTCCCGCCGGCCCTACTTGTACTCGCCACATTGATTATTCCCGTCTCCGGCTCTGCACAAGCGAACGATTTGACGGCTGACCTTTGCATTTACGAAGCAACGCCCGGCGGAATCGCCATGGCGATTCGTGCAGCCCGCGAAGGACTTAACGTCGTCCTTGTCAATCACACTGATCATCCGGGCGGATCACTTTCCAGCGGATTGAGTGTGTGGGACACGTTGTACGAAGGTTACCGTGCACCGATCTATTACGAAGTTCGCCAATCGCTTTTCGACCACTACCGGGACACATACGGAGCCGACTCCCAGCAGTATCGCGATGCCCTTCCGGGCAAGACGGGGCATACCAACGGAAAATTCGAAGCGCACGTCTTCGAGCAAATCGTTCGCGATCTTCTGCAATCAGAGTCGAACATCACGCTGGTGACCGGCTTCTATCCGGTCGCGGCTGTTCGAGATGGCCGCAAGATCCAATCGGTCGTGTTCCAGTCGATGCGGGGAGACGAACGGAAAATCGTTGCAGCTACAATCTTCGCCGATTGCTCGTATGAGGGGGATCTGCTGCCGGTCGCGAATATCGCATTTCGTATCGGTCGCGAATCCCGAAACGAGTTTAACGAACCCCATGCGGGGCGATTGTTCATGACCCGTAAAGGTGGTTCGTTGGAAGACACGGAAGGACCTGGCAGCCGACGGCATCTCAACCTGCGGTACTTCGGCGAAACCGGCCGCCTACTTGAATCGGTCTCAACGGGCGAGGGTGACGACCAGGTCCAGGCGTTTAACTTTCGCACGATGCTTTCCGCAGATCCCGCCAATCAAATCAAGCCGACCAAACCGGCCGATTACGATCCTGCATTCTATGAATCATTGGAGCACGGCTCGACTGTCGACCCAGCCCCCAACAACAAGGTTTGTTGGAATCGGCCGCAGCTCATCGGTCTGCAAACAAAGTATGTACAAGGTGATTGGAATGTTCGACGCGAGGTGATGGACCAGCATTGGAACGCCATGCTCGGGCTGATGTGGCATTTGCAAAATGCCCCCACCGTCCCCGAAACGCTCCGCGACAAATGGCAGAAGTTGGGGATCGCAAAAGACGAATTCGTCGACAACGGCAATCGCCCCTATGAGATTTACGTCCGCGAGGGGCGGCGACTCGATGGACGGTATGTCATCACCGAACACGACCTTGTACTCAACAGCGAACACGCGCGCACACCAGTCCATGGAGATTCGATCGCGTTCACCGATTGGTACATGGATTCGCATGCCTGCACACCCGAAACAGTGGCCGACAGCATGCATGAGGGCAAACACGTACTCCACAGCGAGACTCGGCCTGGTGAAATTCCCTACCGCGCACTGCTTGCCCAAGAAGTCGACAACTTGTTGGTTCCGGTTTGTTTGTCGTCGACCCACGTCGCGTGGGGAGCGATCCGGCTGGAGCCGACATGGATGCACGTTGGCGAAGTGGCCGGCTTCGCAGCAGCGATGGCGATCGAAGAGGGTCGCATGCCGGCTGAAATTTCCGCTACTCACTTGCAACGCCGCCTGATAGAAAACCGAGTCGCCCTCAGCTTTCTCAATGACGTGAATGCTGCTGACTCGGCGGATGCGCACAGGGCGGCCCAACTTTTCGCCACGCGAGGATTCTTCGCGACATACGATGCCAGGCCGTCGGCACCATGCGATGAAGCAACCGCCGCGGCATGGCTGGAAGCTTTGGAAGGCATCGTTGCAGGCACGCATCAGCCACAGTTGTTCGCGGACCGCATTCATCAGATCGAGTTCAATCCGAGTCTCGCTCGGAATGCGATTTTAGCGAACGAATTTTGTGATCTGGCTGCGGAATTGATGTCCCGCCATCCTCAGGCCAAATCCTATTTGCAGGAAATCATGAAGTCACGGGAAGTGAGCGACGCTGCTCAGTTGTCGCGCGGCATGGCGCTGGCATCGCTTTACGATTTGCTCGAAAGTCTCGAATTTCCGCGTCAGATTTCACAACACCGTCAGCCGAATGTTCTCTTTATCGCCGTCGATGACATCAACGACTGGATCGGATGTCTCGGCGGCAATCCTCAGGCCCGCACACCGAACTTCGATCGGTTGGCAGACATGGGTGCGCTGTTCACCCATGCTTACTGTGCTGCGCCGGCCTGCAATCCGTCACGCGTAGCGTTGTTGACTGGAATTCGACCTTCCACTTCCGGCATGTATGTCAATTCGCAAAAGTTCCGCCAACTGCTGCCTAACGCCGTCACTTTGCCGCAACATTTTGCTCAACACGGCTACGACGTCCGCGGAGGCGGAAAGATTTTTCATCATGGTGATCGCGATCCGGCATCGTGGGGATACAAGCTGAAGTACCCGTTCGATCCTGTCGATCGCGGCCCTGCCCTGCCGGGTTTGCCGGGCAACTATCTTTGGAAACCGACGAAGATCTCGGAATCGGAAATGGGGGATGCCTACGTCACGCGCTGGGCGGAACAGGAACTGGCCAAGGCGCCGCAGCAACCGACATTTCTCGCGGTCGGATTTTATCGGCCGCATATGCCCTGGATGGTTCCGCAGGAATACTTCGACTTGTTTCCGCTTGAACAAGTTCGGCGTCCGATGTTTGATTCTACGGATCTGAATGACATTCCCTCCACCGGTCGTTTTTTTGCCAATCGACGCGGGTTCCACCACGAGATCGTCAATCTGGACGAATGGGAGAAAGCCGTCCGGGGATACTTGGCATGCATCGCATTCTGCGACACCCAATTGGGGCGCGTCCTCGATGCATTCGAAAACGGCCCCTGGCGTGACAACACAATCATTGTGCTCTGGGGCGACCACGGAATGCACTTGGGTGAAAAGGAACACTGGACCAAATACGCGTTGTGGGAACAATCGACGCGGACACCGTTGATGTTCGTCGTCCCCGGCGTAACCAGCCCCGGACAAACATGCGACACCCCCGTCAGTCTTCTGGATATTTATCCAACGCTTTGTGAGCTTTGCGGATTAGACCAGCCGTCAGTTTTGGAAGGGACAAGTCTCGTCCCCCAGTTAAACGATCCAGCGGCGCCACGACCTCAATCAGCCGTGACCACTTTCGGCCCCAACAATCACGCAGTGCGATCGACGCGCTGGCGATATATCCGGTATGCCGACGGCGGTGAAGAACTATATGACCACAGCAATGATCCACATGAATGGAAAAATCTCGCAGAGGAAAGCAAACTTGCGGACGTAAAACAAAAGCTGGCCGCCTGGCTCCCACAGGTCAATCGCACGATGACTGAGCCTTCGGAGTACATACCGTGACGCCGCCTGCTAGTCTCCCTTAGGGACGACTAACACCGGCGCTGGCCCACGGCTCGTCGGCCAAAAGGCAGAATTGTAAACGCCGATCTCTTTGAAGCCCGGAATGTCCGGCTGGAACCGGCCAAAGAACGGATAACTGTCGATAATGTCTCCGTAGCCGAGCATCCGCGGATCACCCTGCTCGGTCAGATCTTTTTGCAGTTGGACCCACAAACGTTTTTTGGTCTCTGCGAACTGCCCATCGTCTGCCAAATTGTTCAGGCAATGTGGATCGGCATCGATGTCGTACAGTTCTTCGGCTCCTTTTTTGGCGTACGTAATTTTGTAGTAGTAGGCCGTTACATCACCATGGTGTGCCAGAATGAATTCTTTCGTCGGGTTAATCATCTTGGTGTGGCACAAATAGCCGGGGGGATCGCCCATTGGCCAGCGGTCCGGCTTCAAGTTCCGCAGATACAAATAACGATCCGTCCGGATCGCGCGCACCGGGTAACCGACATTGTCAGCCCGGGCATGATTGTGTCGTTCTTTCCCCAACAGCACGTACTCGCGAAATGGTTCGGCTGCTGTCTCCTGCTGCCCGGTCAACATCGGCAGTAAACTCCGGCCGGTCATCCCCCCCGGAACATCCAGCCCTACGGCTTCCAGAATCGTCGGCGCGATATCGACAAAGCTGACCAATTCGTCGTTGACTTGGCCGCCTGCGATGCGCGCCGGCCAATGGACGGCGAACGGCATCCGGATGCCATCTTCGAAAAGCGTCGCCTTGGCCCGTGGAAAAGGCAAACCGTTGTCGCTGGTGACGATAATCAACGTGTTGTTTAGCTCGCCCGATTGTTCCAGCAGATCGATCATCTTCGCGAGATGCCGATCAAACCATTCGATTTCCAGGAAATAATCGAGCAAATCGCTGCGCACGATTTCGTTGTCGGGATAATACGGCGGCACTTCGACATCTTTCAGCTGTTTTCCGCTTCGCAGTCCCGTCCCTTCTTCGTAGTTGCGATGCGGCTCGTGACAGCCATACCAAAAGCAAAACGGTGCGTCATCCGAGCGGTCGCTTAAAAAGTCAGCGAAGTTCGCCGCGTAGTCGGTGGAGCTGATCTGCGACGTCGGCGGATCCAATCGGCGGGAATTGTACGCCTTGCCACTGGGGTTGCTAGTTCGCCCGCCCGCTTGCCAATTCCCCGGTCCCCACGGTTTGCCGGTGTAACCGACGTGGTATTCATCCGCTTCCAACAGGTCCGTATAGACCGTCAGCTTCGAGGGAAACAAGCTCGCTTGAATCCCCGCTTCTTCCAACTCCCAGAGATATCGACCGGTGAGAATCGTCGCCCGCGAAATACTGCATTGCGAGGCGGCGCAAAACGCGTGTGTGAACAACACACCGTCTCGCGCGATACGGTCGAACGCCGGCGTGTCGACCATCTCACAGCCGTAAGCCCCCGCATGCGGCCAGGACTGATCATCGGAGATTGCAAACAAAATGTTCGGTCGACGCGTTGCAGTCCTGCTCCCAGCCGCATTCTGGGCCAAAGCTTCCGAATGCGATAATGCCCAATGGGCTGCAACCACGCAAACGATTACCAACCGTTTTCGTATCGACATGCTCAGAATCTCCGAAACGATGCTAATCAACACTGCTCAGCCGCGATCATACACCAATTCACACGAGCACCGCAAAATTCCCGTCGTCGGCCGATTAATATCTTTTTGGTTTTCTCGACCGGCCCGTTATTGACCACTCGGTCCATAATACATATACTTCTGCCATGACACCTGCCGGACGACCCAAAGAATTCGATCGCGATCAAGCCCTGGACAGGGCCATGAACCTGTTTTGGTCGCGTGGGTACGAGGCGACCGGTTTGCGCGAGCTTTTGGATCATATGGAAATCGGCAGGCAGAGCCTGTACGACACCTTTGGCGATAAGCACAGCTTGTATCTCGAGGCGGTACAACACTATTTCGATAAGGTGACGCACTGCTACGTCGACCAGCTCGACGGAAGCGGGTCGCCGCTCGAAAGAATCCGCCGGGCCGTCAGGTCGATTGCCAACTCCGTGACTGAGAACCAGTGCCGGGGCTGCTTTTTGACGAATACGTTAGTGGAATCGGCACCACATAACGCAGAAATTGCCGATGCCGCCAGAACGCAATTGAGAGACTTGGAATCGGCCTTCCGCCGTGTTTTGAAGGAGGCCGTCGATATTGGGGAACTGCCAAATGATGCAAACGTCCGGGCGCTGGCGCGCTACCTGACCAGCACGATCCAAGGATTGGTGGTGATGGGCAAAGCTTCTGTAAGTCGGGGCGTCGTGAAGGATATCGTCGACGTGGCGTTGTCCGTTCTCGATTGAACTCTCTTTTTTTGAGCCATTTTGGACCATTTGGTCTGTATTTTGCACTCTGTCGTCAGGCTAACGTTGCCTGCCATTTTGGACCGATCAGTCTAGTATTGGAGAACCAGTCGTGACCACACTCGCAACCAAACCCGATGCCTCTTCCCAAAACCGCAATGATCGGTCGAATTCCGATCGCCCAAAGTCCACTCTCCGCAAACAATCAAGTTTCGCCAAAAAATATGGACCTTGGGCGGTCGTTACAGGCGCATCTGCCGGCATTGGCCAGGAGTTCGCTCGCCAATTGGCTGCGCAAGGACTCAATCTTATTCTTGTGGCTCGCCGAGAGGAGAAGCTCCGCGACTTGGCCGACGAGTTGGAACAAAAACACAATACGGAAACTCAAGTGGTCGCAGTCGACCTGGCATCGGCCGATGCACTTCGTGTCATCGAGCAAGCGACCGAGAAAATCGACATCGGTTTGGTGATAAACAACGCCGGCGTCGAAAACCACGGCAGCTTTCTTGACCTGTCGATCGATGCAGAAGCACAGCTGTTACAGCTCAATGTCGTGGCATTGATGCGACTGTCGCACTATTTCGGTCGAAGGCTGCAATCGCGCGGCCAAGGCGGAATCATTCTGGTGTCGTCGGCTGCCGGCTACGGGGCCTGGCCCTATCTGTCGAATTATGCAGCTTCGAAATCATACGTGCTGACATTCGGCGAGTCGCTGCATTACGAGCTGGCCAAGCATGGCGTCGATGTCACCGTTCTCTCACCCGGGCTAACCGAAACAGCCATGGCTGACAGCATCGGTACGGGCGTCGACTTTTCCAAGTTTCCAATGCGGGTCATGCAGCCGAGTGATGTCGTGCGCAGCGGGCTAAAGGCACTCGGACGCAAGGCATCGGTCATTCCGGGCGCATGGAACAACGTGCTGTTGTTCGCAGGCAAGCGAATCCTATCCCGCCGCGGCGTGATGAAAATGTTCGGCGGGCTCATGGATAAAGCCCGGAAAGGATAATCACACATGAGCGACCTCACAAGGATTGTTCGAAGGGAGGTGCAACATGACCTGACTAGGTGATGCAAACACGAAACATTCAAAACCCGTTTTCGTAGTTACCAAACCATAAAGGAGCCTATGATGGCCGATCAAGCACAACAAAACGAAAAGAACGAAAACCAATCCTGCGACACACCGAAGCAGGAGAGCAAATCGTGCACCTGCACATGCAGTTGCTAAGCGGGCCATTGCGACTCGAAGGGCGGCCACATACGTGGTCGCCCTTCCCCCGTGCATACTAGCGTTTGGAATCTGCGCAGAGCGCGCAAAACGTTCGACAATACTGGACTTTTGGTTGCGGCCAGAATAAGCCGGCCGCGCCGGGGAAATTGATCTGTTCACACTCGAAGGAACATGCCAATGATTAACCGTCCGATTCGCGGGCAGCAACCGATTCAATCTGACAGTCCCGACAGCCATAGCGACCAGCCGCGGCAGCCGGAACCGAAAGAGCTCCACGACACCGAGCTTTTAGACGCGTATTCACGCGCTGTGGTCAGTGTCGTCGAAAACGTTTCGCCCACAGTCATTGGAGTGGGCCCCAAAGGTGGGCAACAGCGAGGTGGATCGGGATCGGGTTTCGTCATCACACCGGACGGCTACGCGCTGACCAACAGTCATGTCGTGCATGGGCGCACGAATCTGTCTGCTCGCACAACCGATGGCGATCGCCTTGATGCCGACTTAATCGGCGACGACCCCGCAACCGATTTAGCGCTAATTCGTCTGGCGGCTCGCGACCTGCCGGCCGCCGAACTCGGCGACTCCGATTCGCTACGCGTGGGCCAATTGGTCATTGCCATGGGAGACCCATTGGGATTAACTTCGACTGTCTCCGCAGGAGTCGTCGGTGCACTCGGTCGCAGCATGCGCGGCCAAGAAGGGCGGCTGATCGACAATATCGTGCAGCATTCCGCACCGCTCAACCCCGGAAATTCCGGCGGACCGCTCATCGATTCGCGCGGGCGCATCGTGGGCACCAATACCGCCATCATTGCGATGGCGCAAGGCCTCGGCTTTGCCATTCCCGCCAACACCGCCAAATGGGTTGTCGGCGAGTTGATGTCCCACGGAAAAGTCCGGCGGCCTTATCTCGGAATTTCCGCCACTGTTGTTCCGCTGCCACGCTACTTGGTTCGGCAACTCGATTTGCTCAATGACCAGGGCGTTGAAGTCGCCGAGTTGGAACCGGGCGGGCCGGCGGCTGAAGGAGGCGTACGCCCGGAAGATGTGATTGTCGCCGTGAATGATCGAGTCGTCACCAGCGTCGACGTCTTGCACCGATTGCTCACTGACTTTCAGCATCACGAAGTGCTGACGCTGAATATCATCCGCCAAAGTGAACTTTTGGAAATTGAAGTGCGACCATCCATTCGCGAGTGAACATGCCGGCACAGCGCTACGCTTGGTCCGGCCTACGGTGCTGGTCGGATGCGACGTGATGATAGGCGACAGTGAATGTAGAATGAATCAGTTGCGATAATGACGACTCGAAGAAGATTCTTTCGGATCCACGAATAGGTTTTGTTGACGTTCCGTTGCACGACCTCTCCATCAGGAGCCAGCTGTGAATCGATTGAACTACGCCATTTTGCTGGTCTGCTTCCTGGCTGGGACGCTCCCTGGTGATGAGAAAGAAACCCTACCGCAGGCGAACGCCCCAATTGAGCGTGAAGTCACTTTCCCCGGTGCGAATGGGGTCGAGTTGGCCGGCACGCTTCTTTTCCCTCACCACGCACCGGACGTGAAACTTCCCGGTGTCATCATCGTGGCAGGAAGCGGGCCGACCGACCGTAATGGCAACTCGGCAATGCATCCTTTGGTCGCAAACATTAATTCGCTCAAGCAGATCGCCGGCCATCTCGCACAAGAGGGGATCGCCAGTTTGCGTTACGACAAACGCGGCCAATACGGAAGCGAAAAGGCCCCTAGCGATCGGAAGGAGTTGTACGAATTCTGCTTCTGGGAGAACTATGTCGGCGATGCGGCTGCGGCGCTTGCCTACCTGCAAGAGCAGCCGGAAATCGACGCTGCCCGCACCGCAATGATTGGCCACAGCGAAGGCGGAATGCTCGTCCTGCAAGCCGCTGCCCGAGGCAAAGGATTTCCACAGCCACCGGCGGCACTGGTGCTTGCCTCGACGCCGGGCCGTCGAGCCGAGGTGATCATCCGCGAGCAACTTTCCCGTAACCTCATTACGACGCTATTCCTGAAGAAAAACGACGAAATCGTGGAGTCCGTCAAGAAGACCGGGCAGGTCCCTGATGACGTCCCGGACACGCTCGTCCCCCTTTATCAGCCCGAATTGGGGAAGTTCCTGCAAGGCATGTTCGCTTTTGACGGGCCAGCGCTGGCGGCGCGGTTTCCAGGCCCAGTGCTGGTGATCTCCGGGGAGAAGGATCTGCAGCACAATGTCAGCCTCGAAACCGCTGCGCTGGAGGAGGGATTGAAAAAGCGAGACCCGGACGACCACGAGGTCTTTGTTGTCCCGGGGGCCAGCCACAACCTGAAAACCGTCACGATCATCGACTCGAACGGCTTCGGTGGCGAGATCGTCCCGGAAGCGGCAGAAAAGTTACGGTCGTGGTTGAGAATGAAACTCGACGCAGCGGACAACTAAGTGAGAAGGCCGGAACATAGCGACTCTTCTCCGCCAACGACGAGTTCGAACTCGACAAATACGCCGGAAGGCGCAGCGTTTGGGGTCATCACGCGCGGCGTCGGCTATTTTTCGTCCAGCAGTTCGACCGGTTCGAAGACTTCCCCTTCGAGCATGGCCAGGCTGGCTCCGCCGCCGGTGCTGACGTGGGAAACGCGGTCGGCAAAACCCAATTGCTCGACGGCCGCGGCACTATCCCCGCCGCCGATGAT